>NZ_JAVJZI010000185.1:0-25932 GCF_040223135.1 Coleofasciculus sp. G3-WIS-01 | reverse complement strand
AACAGTGCTTTTTGGATAGTTACCGACCGATAACATTGGCGAAGCTAACTTTACCCGAAAGGAGATTGAGGCAACCATACCTCACAGGAGGGGCAACCATACCCCTCCACCCCGAAAGGGGTATGCTTCTTAAACCGCTACCGCGCGTTCCTCCCCGGTCTAAAGACACGGGGTTTCCCACAACGGAGGAGTTCTAATGATTGTTGCATTACTCTATCTAGCTTTAGGTGGACTCTACCTCGTCGTCGTTCCTTTGGTTACGTACTTTTACCTAAAACAGCGCTGGTATGTAGCTAGCTCCTTTGAGCGTAGCTTTATGTACTTCCTCGTCTTCTTCTTCTTCCCTGGATTGTTACTGTTCAGCCCGTTCCTGAACTTCCGTCCCAAAAAGCGTCAGATCCAAGCTTAATATAAAAATGCGACGAATTGATGCGATCGGAATTTCCATCGGCGTGTTTGCGGCTGGTGGTATTATGTATCTCCTGTTGCAGGTTGCTGGTTTAGACGAGATGAAAGCCGGGATTTGGAGTCAAGCACTCTTAGTCGGCGGTTTACTCGGCTGGGTATTCACCTATCTGTTCCGAGTGGGTACTCACAAGATGACCTATAACCAGCAACTGCAAGACTATAAGGATGCTGTCTTGCAAAAGCGCCTCGAACAGATGACCCCAGAAGAACTTGCCCAGTTACAAGTGGAATTGGAACAAGACTCTGAATCAACCAATGACCAATGACCAATGACCAAAATTTCCCAGTGCTTCGAGACTCTACGCCAGCGCTCTGAATGCGCCTTTATTCCCTTTATCACAGCAGGTGACCCGGATTTAGTCACCACGGCTCAAGCTTTGCGAGTCCTTGACAAATCGGGGGCAGACATGATAGAGCTAGGTGTGCCTTATTCCGATCCCTTGGCTGATGGTCCGACGATTCAAGCGGCGGCAACACGAGCATTGAAACGGGGGGTACGATTGGATGATGTTCTGGCGATCGCGCAGGAGGTTACGCCCGATCTAAAAGCGCCAATTATTCTATTTACCTATTACAACCCCATTCTCAACCGGGGGATTGAAGTCTTTTTACAACAAATTGTCGCCGCAGGGATAGCCGGGTTAGTGGTGCCGGATTTACCCTTAGAGGAAGCCGAATCGCTGATCCTGCCTGCGACTGAAATTGGGATCGAAGTGGTTTTATTAGTCGCACCCACCAGTCCCAAAGCCAGAATTGACGCGATCGCGAAAAAATCTCAGGGCTTTATTTACCTCGTCAGCGTTACAGGCGTCACCGGGATGAGAAGCCAACTCGCATCCAGTGTCCCCGATTTACTCGAGCAAATGCGGGCGGTAACGGACAAACCTATCGGAGTCGGTTTTGGCATCTCCCAACCCGAACAAGCGCGACAGGTGAAACAGTGGGGTGCAGATGCGGTAATTGTGGGTAGTGCTTTCGTGAAGCGTTTAGCTGAAGGAACCCCGACTGAAGGATTAAAAGCGATTGAGGAGTTTTGTCAATCCCTCAAGTCAGCAATTAGAGATTAGCCTTCTTTTCAGATTTTGCACCGTTGTTAAGCCAGCTTATTTTATAGAAGATTGGCAAAGCTGAACAACACCGAATAATTCCTTCACCATCTGCCAGGATAAAATGGAGGAGTAGTGGAAAAAGTGAGACTAAGGATAATACCTTAGTGTAATTGCCTTCGCCTGATCAGATATTAAAAGCACTTGAGGTATAGAAGATGAGTTTTGTCACTCTAAGTCCTGATCAAGAAAACGAGCTTCAAGAAATCCAACTAGCTCGGCAATCTTTAGAACGTTTTCTTGCATCGCCTTCGGGAAAAGCAGGAATAGCAGAATTCTATACTGAGCTGGCGCAGTCTGAGGGTTCTAGTTTAGATGTTATCCAAAGTAAGGCGATTGCTGCTATTGATGAGCTGACAAGAGAATTTTGGATTTTAGATCGAATTTCTAAGCGTATTGATAAGGTTAAAAGATGGAGTGAAAGCAAGATAGAACAAGCAGAAAGTCGCTCAGAGCAAAATATAATTTTAGATCGAGTTACTTCAGTTTATCAGAAAATTTGCTATAAGTTGATAAAAAATATTCAGTCTATAGCAAGGATTGTTGATGCAAATTGGAATTATCTTCCCGTTGAGTTGCAAGTAATGACTGAATCTCTTGCTAGACGGTTATATTTAAACGAACAGTCCATTCTTAGGGGTAATCTACAAGATGATTATTATCGGATATTCGTTCCTAGTTTTCCCGAAACCATACAAAGTTTTATATCCTTAGTATTTTACACAGTTGAACAAAATAAAGGGAAGCGCAAGCTAGAGCTATTCAAGTTATTTGAGGGTGATGAAACGATAGATAATAAATTGCAGGGAGAAACGAAATTTAACTCTGACAGAGAGGTTGGATTAACTGAAATAAAAGAAGTTGTGCAAAAGTTGATTAAACTCCCAAATATTGAGCAAGTAAGAGCTATAGCAAACAGTTCTAATGATTTACATGAAATTATTTTTGAACTCCTTCCTACTGATATTGACTCTCCAGAAAACGGAGAACTTTTGCAAAAATCAATATCTTTAGTGATTGATGCTGAATGGAAATTATCAGACATTACCAATAATGAGAGTTGGTTATTTGGCGTTCAGATGGTTGGGGAATTTGAACATAACCTGAAAGATAACAGTGTGGTGGCATCTAGCTATGTGTAATCCTACTGTCTACCGTAAACAAGCCGAGTTTAACGAACAAACGGCGATTGCCGCTAAACAAGGCTTTCCGGATTGGGCTGTTATTATGTGTTTCTATGCTGCTTTGCATTGGGTGAATGATTATGCTGTTCAACAACAAGAAACTCAAGAATTAAAGAGTTCGGGTGACAATGGTGGTTCTCTCCATAAAATTCGTAGAGTGTATGTCAAAAAGATTTCCCGAAAAAATGAGTGGAGTGATTTGGAGGATGCTTATGTATTTCTATTTGGAGTAAGTATGACAGCTAGGTATTTAAGAGGATTAAATCGTACTGCTAGAGAACATTATTCTCACAACAAGGATATTGTCCAGAAGTGTTTTGATGAGCTAGAAGTAATTAAAAGCCGCCTTTCATAGTTTTCACTAACTTATGGTTAACCTTCCCACTCAAACTGACCCCCCCCTTTCACCTCGGCAAACTTTACCCACGATGTATGATTTACCGAGTGACAACCCGGAGGAACCTGGATTGCCAGACGAGTTTCATTTTTTACAACCTTTATTGTTATTTCTCACGTTTCAACCCGCTAACTGGAATCGGGAGTTGGTATTTTCGGCTTGTGATTTGAATCTTTACTATGATGTTAACCATCCTAAATGGTACAAACGCCCCGATTGGTTTGGCGTAGTGGGAATACCTCGGTTGTATGAAGGGCGGGATTTACGTTTAAGTTATGTGGTTTGGCAAGAAGCAATCAATCCTTATGTAGTGGTGGAATTATTGTCTCCCGGTACACAAGAGGAAGATTTGGGTCGAACGGTGCAAACACCTGGAAATCCGCCGACAAAATGGCAGGTTTATGAACAGATTTTGCGGATTCCGTACTCGATTATTTTTAGTCGCTATACCAATGAAATTCAGGCGTTTCATTTAGTCGGGGGTCATTACGAACCGATGAACATGATTGATAATCGTTTAGTGATGCCGGAGTTGGTGTTAAGTTTAGGGTTATGGCAGGGAAGTTTTCGAGGAATTAAGCGTCTGTGGTTGCGGTGGATGACGATTGAGGGAGAGTTGATTTTAACGCCGGAAGAAGAGGCTGTCGAGGCGCAGGAAAGGGCTGTCGAGGCGCAAGAACGGGCAGTTGCGGAACGGGAAAGAGCAGAACGATTAGCAGCACGATTGCGGGAGTTAGGGGTTGAACCTGATGATGTGGAGTAAGTGCGATCGCTGTTTTCAGTTCAGATCTCATCCCAAGTTGCATTCACAGATATAACTTTCCCTCCCAGACGCGCTTTTGAAGCGTCTCTACATTGCTCCCAGACGCGCTTTTGAAGCGTCTCTACATTGCTCCCAGACGCGCTTTTGAAGCGTCTCTACATTGCTTCCCCAGTTTCCCTTAGTGAACCTCAACAAAAACGCCGCTGCGAGCAAACTCCTCTTCTTCGGGAGTAAAGTAAGGGGCGTTATCTTCCAGGGTTGGGTCGAAGCTGTAAGACTCTTGCAGGAAGTTTCCTTCTAAAACGGCGTTTTCTACCTCCTTGATGTAGGTGTCAGCAAGCTTACACAACTCTTGGATACCCTGTTCGTCGCCTCTGTCCAAAAACTTTTGCAATCCCAGATGAAATCCCGACAGGCGGGCGGTGGGTTTGAGCATACTGTAGATATAGTAGATGCGATCGGTGGTGATACTGATGTGACGCAGGGCGCGGGCGCGGGTCAACTCAGCATCAAGGCTGGGCCAATAGCGGTTGGTGTAGAAGGCTTTGTCATCCCGTTGATACCACTCTTCCGAACGGGCGATGGAAGAATTGACGGTGTTGTGCAACTTCCAGAAAAACAGGCGCATCGATGGTCCATCGGTTACCGTAGCCAGCTTGTTGTCGAAGGACATACTAAACTCAGTTGCGTGTAGTTCTTGTCCCAACAATAGGTACTCCATGGGGTACATATCCACTTCCTTGTTTTGTACCACATAAGCATTTAAGTGATGGCGACAATAGGGGCAAGGGTACATCGTGGCGAACAGTTTGATAAAATCCTTGAAAACCCCGATCAGCTTTTGCTGGACTTCCGGAGATTTGGTGCAGACGATTTCGGCAGAGGTGTGGAAGAAACGCCAAACTCCAGGTCCGATGTAGTAGGGGAAACTAACCCGCATTTGGGCATCCCGAACATAGCTGCAGTTGAGCCATACATCAATGAATGCCACATACTGGGAGAGGGCACCACATTCGCGACCAAACTCCAGACGCTCCCGGCGCTTCTGCACACCGTTGAGGTAGTGGTGACTCAGCCGCCACGCTTGCAAAATTGCTAGTTTTTGCTGAGGAGTGCAGTTGAGAAATTCTTCGCAAACGTCGCCACCATAGCGATCAAACTCTCCGACGGCTTTAGTCTCTTCATACAACTGATCCAAGGCGGCTTCGTCGGGATTGGTGTTTCTTTCAATATCATCCGCCGTACAAACACTAAACGCTGTTAGAAGTTTCGGCATGAAGTCTTCGTACCAGTAAGCCACAGGCATCATCGCGCCGTCAATTTCTTCCCGATCATCGTTGAGAATCACCCGGTTCCATTGCTTCAAGTAAGCCTTGGGATCTTCTCCATGAGTTTTTGGTGATGGAGGTGTCAGTTCTGCGTTCAGTTCCAGTTGGCGCAACCGATTCAGTTCATTGATTGCTAGCACTCCTTCTACATGACGTTTTTGAGTTCCTTGGCGCAGATATGACCGGAACCGTCCTCGTCAAATACACTGAAGGCAAGCCTCAGCCGACTTTCGCGATCGCCCTGTTGGGACACCATGAGAGCTTTAAACTCTTCAAAGTCGATAGCACCGGAACTGTCTACATCCACCTCTTTGATCATGTCGTGCAGTTGTGCCTCGGTGGGATTTTGACCCAGCGATCGCATAACAGCCCCCAACTCGTCGGCAGAAATTTCGCCACTGCCATCTTCATCGAAAACTCTGAAAGCTTGCCAAAGTCTTTCCACCTCGGCTTCGTTCATTGTCTTTGGGTTTTGTCTGTTCATTTTTGTCAATTTTAAAGCAAGTTCTCAAACTTCATTCCAGTTTCCCTCTACAAAACTATAAAACGGGTCATCCGTCAAGTTGACTCAGAAAAGTCTGTGTTATCCGAATTTAGGGAAGAAAACAAATGATGCCAATCGGGAGAACTTGTTTCGGCTTCTTTCACTTCAAAGGTGACATTACAAGCTTGGGATTGTTCTAGCGCCTGAAGGCAAAGTTCAGCAATATCCTCTCGACTGACTTTGCCTCGAATATTATCGCCTTGCTCAAATACCAAACCTTTACCGCCTGGTTCTTCGGTTAAAGCACAGGGACGGATAATCGTATAAGGAATACCACTTTCCCGCACGACATCTTCTCCCCGCAGCTTCCAGGTGAGAATTCCCCCTAATTGGTCATTCATTCGCACGGCTGGAGGTTCTTCTTCTAAGTTAATTCCGGGACGCCCTGGACGGGTGACGCCGGCAGAACTAATCATAATAAATTGAGGTAAAGTCGCACCATTGTATGCTTTGATTGTTTCCACTTTTAAGGAAAATGTTCCTGGCTCAAAGTTGGGATTCAGTGCGCCGTCATACTCAAACTTACTCAGCATCAGTTGCAGGGCGTAAATATGGCTCGGATCAAAGGGTTCAGCATTCTGGAGAGTTTTGGCACGAAATACCGGAATCAGCGCCTCAAAGGGAACGCAAACATCAATCCAGGTATCTTTTTCAGTATCAAACGAATAGCAATAGGAAATCCCATCCCACCTTGATTCTGTTCGCAGAATAAACTTATAACGTTGTCCATCTCCTTTGACTCGCAGTTCCATCCCCTCATATCCGGCTAAATTTAAGGGTGGAGCAAAATTGCGGGTGCGAACGGAAACAAAACCACCCGAGTTTGCTGTAGATACAGTTCCGCTGAATAATGCAGCATTATCAATCAGCCGAATTGAGCTTGCACTCACACCGCCCATCACTACATCATCCACAGCCCCCCAGGTTTCTTTTACGTCATCTGAGGGATTTTTGAAATCAAAAATGACTTGTTTTCCGGGTTCTAAATGGTTAGCGGCGACTTGGACTAAATTCTTAATCCCTTGATACTCTACAATTTCGGGACTATCGACAACTTCTGGCATATAAAATTTGATGCCTTGATAATATTTTTCCCGGTTTGGTGTATCTCCTTCTACAGGTTGCACCCGAACACCTGTGCAGCATAAGACGGCGGAGATACCCTCCATCATGGCAGGGGTTAAGGTTTCTGGGATAGTGATATCGGCTTCAAACAGTTCCACCTCATCTGGGAGCATTTCCCGCCCTCGCTGAGTATCTCTGACTAAAGCGCGTACCGGATAATTCCGTTCCATCAGACGCCGCACGACTCGCTTCCCGACGCCACCCGTTGCACCGGCTACTAGTATCTTGCCCAATCGTTTTTCTCCACTCTGACTTGGTTTGTGATGTTTTGTGTTACCTGAAAATAAGCGTTTTAAACAGCTAATAAAAGGGATAACCTCAAAGTAAGCTAGGGTTTCGATAAATCTACCAACATCCCATTGGGAGCGATTGTTCGGAGCCATCATCCCTTCCTATACTATTATTTTTTTCAGTGTACCGAATTTGGCAACGGGGATGAATCCGCTATAGCGATCGCGGATCTTCTTGTGGTGCAACCTAGATTAGGTTTAGGGGGGAAGTAACTGTAACCAAATATTTAGACAGAATTGGACATTGCTAGATATTTTGTCCAAGCGGTGCAGTGCTATAATTGTGGACAGGAGCGAAAACCAAGCGAAAGATCTTAGGGCTTGAGACCCCGTAGCAAAGTAGAGACGCGCCATGGCGCGTCTCTACAAGAGTAGCGCACCTGTGATAAGGCGGTTGAGAAATCCAGTATACCTTAATGGCGCTGAAAATAACGGATTAAAGCAGCAAAGCTTCTCAAATTACTGCAATCTCTAGAATTTTGAATAGGGCAAGTTCTGTCCGATTTTAAGCCTGTGGACTGGAAAGAGTGCCGTCACCGCCAGAAAGAAGCAGGAAGCAATCCGGATGATGTCTAACAAGATCCAATATTGTCTAGCTTTGTCCAAGTGTTGTAGAACGGATACCAATATCATTGTCGGGGCGGGTTTAGGAATTCAATGTGGCTGATTACCGATAGCTGACTAACAAAACTCGCCCATTGAATCGGGCGCACGCCATGCGCCCCTACGATTTAATCACTGGCGGTAATAGCTCAGAAACTGTAATCGTACAACTGGGAAATTGCAACGGCGAAATTATCGCATCTTCTGCCAGAATTACTTCACTTTGATAACCTTTCACGTATTTTCCGGTAGTTTAGTATAAAATGCTCGAATCTGGACTTGTGCGCCCTAAGCTGCATCCAGAATAATGTTTAAGCTGAAGAGGTTTAGCTGTGAGTTCTAAGAATTTACCGGAAACCACCGCCTACGTTCGGATTACCCAGCACTCTTGGCAACAGGGCAAAATTGAAGGAGATGTTCAAGCGGCGGCTTATAAGTGGCAGTTTCAATGGCGTTTTCGCCAAGGTCAGTTGGTCGTCAGACCTGCTTTGGGACGCGCTTTAATCCAAGAACCACTGGGTCGATTCTTAGAGCGTTGCGATTACCAGTTGGAACCGGGAGGAGATTATGCGTTTACCATTCGGGCGGAATTATAGAAGTGTTGAGGGTTAACCCTTCACAGCTTTCGAGGAAACATGGTTTGTAGGGGCGGGTTTAGGGACTTTGGTGTCGCTATTGATGATAACGTTTGTTCAAAACCCGCCCTGACCTAATTTTTAGGTCTGAGTTTGTAAGTAGCGCTCAATCAACAAGATAGCAACAATATCATCAATTGGTCGAGGCGGCTGGCGCATTCCCTGAGGAACTAGCCGTTGGAGTCCTTTGGGGGGATACATTTGCCAGTAGCGATCGCGGGCTTCTAATGTACTATAGCGTTCATCGACTAAGACAATGGGAACCTTGGCAGAAATGACTTCACGAATTTTCCCTTGCCATTGCTTAGAGGTGGTTTGGTTCCCCATGACAAGGGTTTCAATGGGAAACTGCTGACATAACTTTTTTAGGGTTGCAATCGCCTGCTCAGATGACACAACTTGATGATAGGAAATCTCTTGGTCTTTCCCTTTTACGGCTAAACCACATTTATCCCGCCCCGGATCAAACCCTAATATCATAGTTCAAAATATGTATATTCTATTATTTTAACTGTTAGTGATTCCTACGATATTGGAGAACAAACTGGAAACTTGGTTCATAACCTGAGCTATTTCCTGCTGCATATAAGGTTCAGGGTATTGGCTCTCCCGTACTTATAGTGATAATAAAAACTTATCAGTAAACTTAAATTCTTATTATGGTCTGCTCCCAACATCGGTAGAGATTCTTCATTCCGCTTCGCTCCATTCAGAATGACATACATAATTGGGGTCTGGGATTTTCATGAATATGACGAATGACGAATGACAAATGACAAATGACCAATTACATCGAATTTCGATACTTTTCCAACAATTCGGGAATGTAATCATACCCATCTACCCCAATTAAGGGAAGAATTTTTGACCGCTGCTGCTGCAACAGATCTTGGAACACTTCTCCTCCCAATTGTCCTTGTAAAATAGTGAGTAATCCCACGGCTTTGCGCCAGTCTTCTGTGCCAATCTGCTCCAACAAATATCCGCCTAAGCTTCCTGTATAAATCGTTTTGCTCCAATTTTGTAACTGATAGTAGGCTTGCGCCAGATACGCTAAATTGAGTCCTTGTAAATACAAATCCCCAGAAAATTGCGCCGCTTGCCAACCTTGTTCTAAATAGGTAATCGCCTCTTGTGGTTGTTGCATAACCCCATAAGCAATCCCCAAACTACATAAACAAAGGGCTTGACTTTGGCGATCGCCTAATCGTTCTAACAATTGCCGACCTTGTTGCAGGTAAGTAATGGCGCTTTCGTACACATCTGGATCAAGGGCTTGCTGTTGGGCTTGAAAGACCTCACTATAACCCAAATTCGCTAAGGCATTGGCTTCGCCTAACTTATCCCCCGCCTGCCGTGCTAAAATTAATCCCCGTTGGCTATAATTAATTGCCTCGGCATAATTTTTCTGTGCCACACTTATGCGGCTTAAGTGATTATAGTTAGCAATTTCACAAGGGCGATCGTTAGCTGAACGAGCAATCTCTAAGGCTTGCTGATGGAATTGCGTTGCTCGATCATATCGACCTTGCGCCCGTTGGGAATAGCCCAATAAGGTAAGAATTCGGGCTTTTTCTTGGGTTCCCTCGACGCGCCGCAAGGGTTCATCCAGGTAATCCATCGCATTCCGCAGATAATTACCACTCAAGGAGGCAAAAACACCGCCATAAAGCGGAAAATACTCCCGTTGGGCAAAAGTGCGGAGAATTTGCAGTGTCACCTGAAAACAGCTATCGATCAAGCGTTCTCGTTGGGGAACCGTTGCTTGATTTAAGGCAAGGGCAATTTGTGACCAGATTACCGCAAATACGATAAAGGTGGAAATCGAGAGTCTAGCTCCCATTTTGGAGTTATAGACTCGTTGATCAAACCAACTAACTAACCGACGCTGTAACCATTGGAGAACAACTGTTATTTCTACCCAAGCATCCAATTCTAAGGTTGGCTGTTGACGAATCCATTCATCGAGGGGTCGATTATGGGCTAGGGCTTGGAACAAAGACTGGGGTAGAGGACGATTCACCTTTTTTGCCCAGAGTCCCCACGGTCCGCGCTGTTGAGAGAGTTCTTCAAAACCCAAGGAACCCTGACTTTGCTCATAAATCCAGCTTACTAAATCGTTTTCCAAATTTCCCCAAGCGGCTAACCCCCCGGTAATTCCTTTGGCTAGCTGTTCAAGTTCCGTGGCGCCATCGCTGTCGGAACTAGCTGTTGCTTCCTGCTGAAGCGTTTTGGCTAATTGAGCCAATTGAGATAGATTGAGGACAGGTTCCCGATTCGGATCGATCGCACGCACAAAAGCGGTCAAACGTTCGCTCTGATCAGCTTGGGTAATCCCTTGGGTGGCGGTTGCGATCGCCACAGACACCTGATTCTCCTGCTGTACCCGTTCCCATTCACTACTAATCATATTCAGCGCCCTCTGCGCCCGTATCGCTTTAGCCTGTTTGAGTTCACTCGCCGGATTATCGATTTCCTCCTGAGTGCTGCTGTGACGTTCATCCAGACAGCGTTCAAACATTTCCCCGGTTCCACTACTGACACCTGACGCCAGCTTTTGGTAAACCTGTCGCTTGGATCGGATTTTTCCTTTCAGCGTCGCGGCGACAATTTCATCAATCAGTTGAAAACAGCGATCGCGTAATGGTACAGAGTTTGTCATCGTGTTTTGTTCTTCATACCTACGTTAATATCCTAGACTTGGGCTAACCTACTTTTGTTAATATACACCCCTAACATCAAAGCGTTGTGTAGAAGCTAGAATTGAGCCACAGCCTACCTCACACGTCTTTTCACCACAGAGACAACCATGGGTACCCTGTCCCTCCCCTATCCCGACGACTTACTCATTACATCTGGTAAATCACCCCAAGCCTTAGAAGCTGAACTGATCTTCTTGCTCGCCGTTAAACTGTTCGAGTTACGTCGGCTATCTCTAGGCAAAGCTGCTGACTTTTGCAACATGAACAAACTGCAATTTATGTACGAACTTGGACGATTGCAAGTCCCGGTAATCAACCTAGACGATGACCAAATTGCCGACGAATTACGGGATGACTAACGCCGCAATCATCGCTGATAGCAGTCCGCTTATTTCTCTATTTGTTATGCTAAAGTATAATTAACGAATAGATTGAATATCTAAATTCCAAGAGAGTGAGGTTCAGTTGAAATTGTTAATCCATCAGAAAATATTAGCCAGAAAAATCTAAAACATATCAGCAAGCATTTGCCAGATTTCCAAGTTCATGAACCCTCTATAACTCTTGATGATGTTCTCCAACTTGGTCAGCAAATTGCGAGTCGTCCAGAAAACTTAATTGGTAATCCGGGAGACAGACAAATTTTTGAGCAATATGTAAATTTAGGAGGACAGCAAATTAGAGTTCGAGTTGTTCTCAATTCTTTAGGTCGGTTACGTTCTGTACATATTAGGGATAGGTAAAAACGATGAAAATTGAATGGAAGCTCGATGAAGAAGGCGGCATCGATCCCATAGATCCAGTGGGCGATATTTCGATTAGCGATGGCGAGAGAACAATTCAAGAAGAAGCGACTTATTTAGATTCTTGGTTTGATGCCTTGATCGCAGTAGGTATAGCAATAAAATCAGGAAATAATTTGGCTGTTGAGATAGCAGAAGAACCCTATAATTTGAAGCTTGAATTAGTGTCGTCAGGAGCTGAAATCTCCTATAAAAACAAAACAATTTTAGTAAATAAAGTCGATGAATTTATTGAAGTTATCAGGCAATCAGCAACAGGTTTTGTCTTGAAATTAAACAACAGGGAATAAATAGAATCTGCCAAGAACTCAAGTTCTTGGCTAAAAGCTAAAACCCGTTAAAACGGGTTCATAAGTAGCCAGCTAAAGCTTGCTTTAGCTTTGACGCGGAAATTTATTTACTGGCTGTATAAGTCAGCGACATTCCACCGAAATTACTGTGAAGTAGGCAAGAGCAACGGACGATAATATAAGTGCATTAACGGGGACCCGCTTCAATCGCAGAATTCGCAATGTTGACCATCATCGCTTCGGCTCGATTGACATCTGTACCCATCCCTTTTAAGGCAATTCGATAATGGGTATCTTGCCACACCCATTCAATCACCGATGGTGTACAAATACTCTGGCATCGACTTGGTGTAAAGTATCCCCAGATATCGTTGGTGAGGGGAATTTTTTTAATGAATCCATCTTCGGGAGAATAGCTGGGATTCACTGGCGTGGCGCTAAAGGCTCCCACGGTACAATCAGCCATTCCATTGCAGTTTTGCTTCAAGCTTAAGGCAATACTATAGGTATTGGGGGACCTAAAGCTATTTACATAAATCCGCTGTTTAAACGCCGGCATTTGGCTGGGTAATAAAATTAAGGTATCGGTTTGTTGCTGGAGTTGCGGTAAGACGGGGGTGAATATATTAGCTACGGGAGGTTGTTCTGGCGGTGTGGTAGGATTAGCGCGATCGCGATTAATTAATGTCCGCGCCATCTCACGGGGAATCCCATAGCTAGCCAGGGTGCTAGGAGTAAATGGAGTTTGGGTTGACGCGATCGCAAGCCATTGATTATTTTGATTGATCACAACCGTTTCCCCAGTACTATTGTCCCAAAACCACTGCGCGATCGCATAATTCTCAACAACTGTAATTTGAGTAACTTCTGGAGACAACCGAAACCCATTCCCCCTTTCCCATAAATCCAGGAGTACGACTTTCCGAATCACTCCCGTATCATCCGCTACAGCAGGAGTCGCTTCTGTCAATATTGTCAGCACCGGATAACTAGCCAATAGCATCAAGCTGGCGATGTACCCAAATCCAAAACTAACCTTCATAATTCCCTGTCATCAAAAGGTTTGTAGTTGCGCTGTCTTCGCCATAAACCTTCGCCGCACGTAGTACAGCCTTGTTTGTAGTATGCGCTTTAGCGCCGATCAAACTCACGCATCTACTAATATAGAACTATTCCTATCATAACTTCTATAGCATACAACCATGGAGCCAAATTTAACCCTAATTGCCAAAGGACTCTCCCCACTTCTCGAACCAGTCAGGCGTCAGGTAGGAAAACACCTCATTGGTGAAGAAATCCTAGAACGCCGGAAACTCAATGAAACTGCTTTACAGCCCGTTCTCCAAAAAGCCGCTGAGACAGTATCAGAACGAATCCAATGTTATGAACCTGCAGAGATTCACGAAATTTGCTTATTTCTGGAATCTCCAACCGCTGAAACCATAGTTCGGCAAATTTACGCCGCCAAACTTTCAGATAATCAGCAAAATAATTTTGAACTGATTCGTCAGGAATGGTTAGCCGCATTCTCCTACTATACCAACATTCCAGAAGCTGAACTGCAAAAAGCAGCTAATCCCATTTTAGATGACCTGATTGAGGGATGTGAAGAAGCGCTACAAATCGCCATTGATCAGGGTAGACTCTCCGCGCATGAGGCAAAATCAGCATTCCGTCATCAAATCGTGCGGGATGAATTGGCGACAATTCAGAAGACGCTTAACCTATTAACAGCGCCACAAAAACCCGATATTAAAGCCATTCTAAACTTTGAGGAAAACTATCGTAAGCACGTTGGTGTGGCATAATCCGATTAGTAAAGCCACCTAGCTTTTTTCAATAATTTTCTTTCTTGCTCAGTTTCGGATTATATCTGGGTTGATTTGTTTTATAGCCACCGCCATAGCGGTTAGGACACATCATTTATGTAGAGACGCGCCATGGCGCGTCTCTACAATGGTGCCTTTGTCCTAATCAATGTGTCTACTGCTATAGTTGAAATTCCAGTATTTAGTGATTCAATGAACCTGTAATATAAAATCATAAACTTTTTAATTTTAGGTTTAATCGTTTTTAGCTTGATCTTAATTTCCTCTACTAAAGGTGTTTGTTTATCATTAAAAATTTGATTTTCAAATTTCTTCAGCTCCAGTCTAATTTCCTATATTAAAACTGTTTGTTTATCAAGCTTAGCTCGTTCTTGACATCTGATTGCTACCCTTTGTATTTGGCGATAGTTTAGTTGATTAAATTTTTGAGCAACAGCAAACGAGCTGGCAAACGTTCTAGTATTATTTCTGGATCTTCAGCTTGCCCTACAGTTTTATTAAAATAGGTTATAATCAGCAAATCAATGCCTCCTAAAAGTCCTACTACTCTATCAGTCAATCCGGTAAGATTGATTTGAACAAACCGTTGGATCTGCCCAAATAGTTTAGCCACTCCATTTTCCATTGGTCTTTCCTCAACTTAATGAATGATTTTGAGGCATTAATTATACGGAATTTACCCATTAACCAAAAAAATCGAGCTTTTAGAGTAAGCTGGCTAAAAGTTCGCGTCCCGTTAAAACGGGTTCAAAGACACCTGCTGAGGAGTTCAAATTCCGGGCAATTTAGTTCGAGTCTATTAAAATGGACTAAAATTATTATTCAGTCAGCTTTAGCTGACTTGAGCTTTTAGCCTTGGGTTTGAACCCAAGGCGATCCAACTTTAGCTGACAAGCATGGAAAAAGGTATAGTTTTTAGTATCTGGCTGGGATTAATGGGTTTGGTGGCTCAACCGAGTTTGGCGTTACCTCCCCCAGATGACCTACCCGAAGAGGTGTTGAGAACGGAGATTATCACGGAAGCGCGATCGCCTATCGATGGGGAACCGCTTACCGCCGCCGAATACGCCCAACTTAAAGCTGAATTAGCCCAGCGAGAAACCCCCCCGGAACTCGATCCTGAGATCCAGCAAACTGTTTTTCTGCTGCAACTGCAAGATCTGCTGCGGACAGTCACACCGTTTTAGCCGAAGCCAAAAACGCCGGAAGCCTCACCCTGTCCTCAAGGATAGCCCTGGATCGGTTACCAAACCGAGCAAATATAACACTTGCTTATACCCCAACTTGCCCCAAATGTGTAGAAAAAATCAAAAAAGTATATAAATATTAAAGTTATTTAAGACCCACCTTTCATTCACTGAAGTAGATAGCTTGATGTTTCCCATGATTGCTCCTGAACAAATTGACCGAATTGTCTGGAATCAACATCACGACCCCTTTGAAATACTGGGTCCACACCAATTAGAACAGGATGGAAAGACCATCTGGACAGTGCGGGTGTATTTCCCCAATGCTGACGCGGTGTGGGTTGTGCTTCCAGAACAACGCCAAGACTATCCGATGCAATCAGTGCATCATCCCCACTTTTTTGAATGTCAAATCGATATCGAAGAACTGGCAAACTACCAGTTACGCCTCAAAGAAGGCGAACACGAGCGAGTTATCTACGATCCCTACGCCTTCCGTTCGCCGCGCTTAACCGAATTTGATCGGCATCTATTTGCCGAAGGGAATCATCATCGCATCTACGAGAAACTAGGAGCCCATCCCACGGAAATAGATGGAGTTCAGGGTGTCTACTTTGCCGTTTGGGCTCCTAATGCTCGCAACGCTTCGGTTTTAGGCGATTTTAACCACTGGGATGGGCGCAAGCACCAAATGCGGAAGGGTGACACGGGCATTTGGGAACTATTTATCCCAGAAGTGGGAGTGGGAGACCCTTACAAGTACGAAATCAAAAACTATGATGGGCATATTTACGAAAAATCTGACCCCTATGGTTTCCACCAAGAAATCCGCCCCAAAACCGCCTCGATTGTTGCCGATCTTGATGCCCATACCTGGAATGATCAAGACTGGATGGAGCAGCGCCGCCATACCGATACGCTGACTCAGCCAATTTCTATCTATGAAATGCATTTAGGCTCGTGGCTGCATGGTTCTTCAGCCGAACCCGCCATTGGTGCGGATGGGAAGCCTGAACCGGTGGTTCTGGTGTCTGATCTCAAACCCGGAGCGCGATTTCTCACCTATCGGGAATTGGCGGATCGCTTAATTCCTTATGTTAAAGAGCTGGGATTTACGCATATTGAGCTACTCCCCGTCGCCGAGCATCCCTTTGACGGCTCTTGGGGTTATCAGGTTACAGGATACTTTGCCTGCACCTCTCGCTATGGGACACCCGAGGATTTCATGTACTTCGTGGATCAGTGTCACCAGAATGGGATTGGGGTGATTGTGGACTGGGTACCGGGTCATTTCCCCAAAGATGGTCACGGTTTAGCCTTCTTTGATGGGACTCACCTGTATGAACATGCTGACCCCCGTAAGGGTGAACATAAAGAGTGGGGAACCTTAGTTTTCAACTATAACCGCAACGAAGTCCGTAACTTCCTGGTGTCCAACGCCTTATTCTGGTTTGACAAATACCACATTGATGGGATTCGCGTGGATGCTGTCGCCTCAATGCTTTACCTGGACTATTGCCGAAAACCAGGAGAATGGGTAACCAACCAGTATGGGGGGAGAGAACATATTGAAGCCGCCGATTTCCTGCGACAGGTGAATCATGTGATCTTTAGCTATTTTCCCGGTATCCTCTCCATTGCTGAAGAGTCAACGGATTGGCCCATGGTGTCTTGGCCCACGTATGTTGGCGGATTGGGCTTTAATTTGAAGTGGAACATGGGTTGGATGCACGACATGCTGGATTATTTCCACATGGACCCCTGGTTCCGCCAGTTCCACCAGAATAATATCACCTTCAGTATGTGGTATCACCATGCCGAAAACTACATGCTGGCGCTGTCTCACGATGAGATTGTTCATGGTAAGAGCAATATGCTGGGCAAAATGCCTGGGGATGAGTGGCAAAAATTTGCCAATATCCGTTGCTTATTTACCTATATGTTCACTCATCCCGGCAAGAAAACCCTGTTTATGAGCATGGAGTTTGGTCAGTGGAGTGAGTGGAATGTCTGGGGCGATTTAGAATGGCATTTACTGCAATACGAACCCCATCAGCAGTTGAAGCTGTTTATGGCTGATCTGAATCAAGTCTATCGACGAGAATCTGCCCTCTATACCCAAGATTATGCCGAAGCGGGGTTTGAATGGATTGATTGTAGTGACAACCGCCATAGCGTGGTGGCATTTATCCGCCGTGCTAAGGATTCTGAAGAGTTTGTTGTCACGGTTTGCAATTTCACACCCCAGCCCCATAGCCATTATCGGATCGGGGTTCCAGAAATGGGCTTTTACACAGAGCTGTTTAACAGTGATGCTCGCGAGTATGGTGGGAGTAATATGGGGAATTTAGGCGGTAAGTGGACGGATGAATGGTGGTTCCACAATCAACCCTATTCTCTGGACTTGTGCTTACCTCCCCTGGGTGTGTTGATTCTCAAGCTCAACCGGGAGAAGACAGCCGCCGCCCTGCGATCGGATTAGTCTTAAGTCTACGATTTTAGAGTCTCCCGTCATCTTTAACGTAACGGGAGACTAATTGCACCATAACTAGGTTGCCCAAGGCGATTTAACCGAGTATAGGAAATCATTGGTTACCGAAAAATTGGGTCTAAAGCCTCGTTCTTCTAGGACAACTTTGTGTTAAAATTAACGCCAGAGGAAAGGGTGTTTAACCTCTATAAAAACCCAGAGACCGAGAGGCATCGCACCTTGAAAACTAGGCTTAGAGGGTTCTGTACAGGAATGCTTGTACAGGTAAAAAGTCTAAGCACCAAGTACCAGAAAACACATTTTTTCTTGTTTTCAATAGTACGGTAGGGCATATCGGAACTAGCTTCTGCAATGAAGCAAAACGCTCCTGGAGAGATGCTCCTCTGGTATGGAATAGGACCCCTGTTTCATAGTAAGAGCGCTCGATGAAAGAAGCGCTACTCACGCCTTTAGGCGTCAGGAGTGTCAAAATGGTTGGAGTTAGTGGTCGTTGAGATGCTGATAGCTATAGAAGGCGTAGGTATCAAATAAGGCTGCCACAAAGCTACAGGTCAAGCTAATCACGACCAAACCCTCTACAGCACAGCCGCTGCCGAAAATCGCCAGAAACTGCAACAAGTCGTTTGCGCCTGTTTGACCGAGAGTTTCCAAGCCAGGAACCCAGCTCAGGGTACAGAGAAAGGCGAAAAATGCCAAGAAGAGGACAACGGGAGCAACAAAGCTGAGCAGGGTGGTTAAAGCAAGGGAACGAATCAGCGTAGGTAGAGTAGTCATAAAATAGTTAGCTCGTTATGGCAACTGAGTGAACAGAAAGTTAGTATCGCCCTTAATCGGCGCTCTCTATATCACAATAGGCGCGATCGCCACGAATAACGAAAATTGTCAGAAATCTTAAATCTTCATTAAGAATCTTGGTAAAACTCCGTAAATTTTACCAAGCAGGCGACAATAAATTAGAATATATCGCCCTTTCGGGTGAAGTCAATCGACTTCAATGTTAAGTACATCGGCGGGTATCTGGTTGATCAGATAACCACGGGATGGTTTTTGTTGATCAAGCGAGCGACAAGGGGGAGGAGAGGGGAGACGCAACCAGAGGTGATCAAACTCGTTCCAGAGACGTTGCAACTGTAGATTAATCGCACTGTCGGCTAAAATCCCCATGACTACCTGATTGATACCCAGTAAGTCGGGTAAATCACCCCGGACATAAATTTTGCCACTCATTACAGCCGCATCCAATGTCACAGAGCCAGTAATGATATCTCTGAGGGTTTCAGCATCACTGCAAAAATGAACGGGTTGGGGTTCCGCTAGGGATTCGATGTGAACCTGTAACCGCTCATCTTCTTGAGCCCACAGTCGCAACTGAGTTCCATCTAGCTCAATCACAGCCGTTTTGCCAGAAACAGTCTGAACCAACCTGCGCCAAGTCGAACCTCCTTGGCTACGTAGGATGTCTACCAAACGATATAACCACTGAGCCAACTGTTCATTATTCGTCATTTGTCATTTGTCATTTGTCATTTGTCATTTCTCTCCCCCTGCTCCCCCCGCTCCCCCAAGGGCGGGTTTAGTCAAGCTATTCGACACCAACAGAACGTTATCTGTAAAACCCGCCCCTACAGCCCTGCGCCCCCCGCTTCCAGTTACGAATAAGTTGGAATCGGCGGTAAATCCGGTGCTTCCTCAAGGTTGCTCATATTATCCGCATCAATCTCACCTGTCGTGAGGAAGCGGAAGGTTTCCTGATATAAACTCTTCCAGAAACGATTCGTCATCCCCTGACTTACTTCTGTCGGGTCTACCATAGGATGAGGTACAAGGTCACTCGCAGGATAGAGATAGTAGCAGTGTCCCTTGCCTTTCCCACCTACTTGCTCAAAGAATCTCTGGTTGGTTTTAAGATCAGCCGCGTCTTCGTTCTCCGTTAATACCAAAAATGTGGGAATTTTCTTTAACGTTTCTCGATTTTTATCACTACGAACAAAGGCACCAAAACGGTTAGCAGCCGTTAAACATCCTACAGGAAAACTAATATTGTGTTCCCAAGAAAATTCTCTCAAGTCCAAAGGACCTGTGAGGTTAATGTAACGCTCATTAATTTCATTAGACACTTCCAAAAGTGGAGCATAAGCCACCACCTTTTTAATCCGGTCAGGTCGAGACGCCGCCAGCCCTAGGGCAACTGCACCACCAACAGAGAGTCCCACCGTATAAATCGGTCCTGGCATTGCATCCAGTTCTGCTAGACGTTCCTGTGCATCTGTCAAATACTGCAGATGGGACGACGTGAAATAGCGATCAAAATCGGGGTCATTGGGTCGCTCAATTGCCAATGCCATATCCAATAGCTGAGGTGCCATTTTTATGATCCGACCAATCAGCGCCATCTTCTGAAACGTTGTCAATCGCTGAAATTGCCCTTGGGATTTATAATCACGATTAGACAAGAAAAGGTCTAAAACGGCATCTTTTCGGGCTTCTTGACGCAGGGGGTCACGAAATTCGGGCTTGAGGTCAACTTGGGGCCAATAACTATCAGGTGGTACAAACCCATGACCAGCCAACGGAATTTGATAGATATTGAACCCGTTGCGAAAGAGGTAATCACCCACAAGAAACATTTGCATCGGTTTAGCTGAGAAGCCATGAAAGATCATGACTGTTCCGCGAATTGATTCTCCCGGTTCATGCATCTGATAAAAGGGAGCGACTCCTTCGCGTTTGTCTGGGTGGGATATCCAGGAAATGTAGTAGTTTTCAATCGCTTTTTTTGTTTGAGCGATTTGATCAGCCGTTGGATTAATCATGGTGTTTGAGTTTGTTGTCATAGCTTAGAGATTTTGACCTTTCACGACCGTCGAGGGCATGGTGAGTGATTGTGTAGGGGCGGGTTTCACTATTATCGTTTTGTACCTCACAAAAGATGTGACTCGCGCCCGCCCAGTCTGAGTTTTGAATTCACCAGAGAATTGTTTGATCGGGTATGGCGATTCTCAATTTTTGGGGAATACATGGATTCATGTCACCCAGAGGGAAGCTACTGGAGCGTCTATATCCCTTCCTCTTTATCTAATAGAGATTTAAATTTTGCCAGATTTGAAGGTCGGTAATCCAAGACTTTTTGCCAACGTTGTTTAACACTCTCATGCAGATCATTAAACTCATCACTAACTTCGCGAATCTTGCGTCCAGTTTTGAACGTTAACCGACCAATAAGAGTCTGCGGTTCAGCGCTAAAGTTAATAGTTGGGTCAGGATGAATGCCATATTCGATAACCGTTGGATCAAGTTCCAGCCCAAGACGCTGTTGCTGGCGCAATTGCTCAATGGAGTCAATCATCCACTGCAATGCTCCATCGGAGAAACCACTCTGTTCCATAGTCCCACCGCCAACCGCTCCATGACCACCCGGAAACCACACTTGACGCAGGAATTGATCAACAGGCTTACCCTTATATTCGTTCCTGTGGCTTATCTCCATGGGTGTAACGTCGAAAACCTGACGCTGCTCATCAATGGCAACAGCGTGTAGCGCATTCTTAATAATAGGACTCAACGAAGTATCGTGGAATGCGTATTTTTGGTTAATCTGTTGGTCTAAGGATAAAAAAGTCAATAAATTAGGGATTCCTAGGGAACCGACTGTGTCCCAGCAGCCAAGAAGCGTAATCGGAACTTGCTCTGCTTTATTTTCCTGGCGGAACTGTTCCATTTTATAGGCATCGGGTTTATCTTCACTTTTACGGGAGCGATATCTCTGGTAAGCTTCAGGAGCTTTGCGGATCTTGTCACGCGGTAATAGTCCTGAGTTAAAGATCATTCCAGCTAAGCTACGAACCGTATAAGCGCCGCGACTGAAACCGAACAAATATATTTCGTCTCCGGGTTCGTAGTTTAAGCAAAGAAAGCGATAGCAGTCTTCTATATTTTGATCAATTCCTTTGCCAAAAGCTCCACCAAAAATCTTGGCAATTGGGTTCTCTGTACCAATTCCCTCATCGTAAAAGACAAGCTGGGGAATATTTAAAGAGCAAGTGGCTTTAACCCCCTGGGCAATCTTAACCACATTAGTGGGACAAGGACTTATTAACTGTTGCCAGGTTCCGTCACAACAAATAACCAGACGCTTCATTGATTGTTTCTACTCCTAAAAAAATGAATTGACATAAACGGTAGATTCTCTCTTGGCTATATTTACTGATTTAAGGATCTAAAATGAACAAAGTTAGTGCGACTGAAGCAATCAGTAAGCCGAATAAGACTAAATTTCCCAGTAATGATGGGGGTTGGCGAATGTGTTTTTGTTTGACAGCTAAAGACACTCCCCCTTGATTATCTGCAAGTAGATCATCACTGATATAAAAGCTGATATCACTGCCAAATTTTAGTGTAAATGAAGTGCTTTTGGCTTTAGATAGGGCAAGTTCTGATGTTGCATATACACCTGTCGTGGGTACGCTAATTATAAATTCACTGGATTTTATGTAGTATTCATTAAGCCATCCGGTTGTACAATTTTCGCCATTTTCATCACATTCATAGACAAAATTCCAACGACTCCAGGCGTCATACATCCCCCCTTGAGATTGACCAATAAACTGAACATCATAGGTACCAGGTTTTAAATAGTTAATGACGGGGTTGTCATTATTGTTAACTCGCGCATCAATATTAATAATTGTTACATCACGAGAACGAGTCAAAAGTGATTGCCCGGATTGAGATTGACTGGTCATAGTTCACCCTCTATAAATTCTGCAAATAATGGCTCAAAAAGACAGTTCAGCTTAATGAATCGCTAACACTCAAGTTTCTATAATGTCTGATGAGTTCCCCCTAAGCCAACATTCGTTTGTGTTTCTTAATGAAACCCGTTCAGGACTTACGCAGCTACACCATTTATAGTGGCAATGGTGCGTTACGCTAGGCTAACACACCCTACATATACAGCCTTTGCGATTAAGGTCTAAATGCTGAACGGCTGATTTTTCCCTAGTGAAAGAAGGCAGAAATAACTAAACAACTAACATCTCCCCCAGCTGCCTCATCTCCCCTGAGTCAGGGGAGATGAGGGATATATTTATCATGTTCCGTGGGCAAATGCGATGTAAGCACTACCCGCATAAGGGCGCCCTTGAGCATCTGCATTATGCGCCCCAGTAATCACGACTCCTTCACTCAGGGCAACGGCATAACCAAAACAGTCTTTTGGTTGCACCTCAGGGGAGTATAACTTCTGTTTTTGTTGCCATACTCCATTTTCTAACTGGAAAATATAGACGCTTCCTGCATCGGAAGTCCCGACGACAGCAACTTGTCCCTGAATGGCGACGGAACATCCAAAGCCATCGCGACGCTGTAAGTCAGCAGGTTGCAGCTTCTGTTTTTGTTGCCACACCCCGTTTTCGCGTTGGAAAATGTAGGCAGCGCCAGTATCGGGATAGCTTTGGGCATCGACACCATAAGCACCCACAATAGCGACTTCGCCACTAATCGCGATCGCGTTGCCGAAGTTATCGCCATACTGTAAGTCACTCGGTTGCAGCTTCTGTTTTTGTTGCCATACCCCCTTTTCTAACTGAAAAATATAGGCACTCCCCGCATATTGATGGCTATCCGCCTGAGCAAGACGCGCCCCAATGATCGCGGTTTCCCCACTGATCACAACAGCACCACCAAAACCATCACCGCCCTTTAACTCATCAGGTTGCAGCTTCTGTTTTTGTTGCCATACCCCGTTTTCTAACTGAAAAATATAGGTACTCCCTGCATCGGGGCGACTTTCTGCGTCTACCGTATAGGCACCAATGATCGCCATGTTGTCACTAATCGCCACCGCACTCCCGAAGCAGTCATTTCCCTGTAAATCAGCGGGTTGAAGTTTCTGTGTTTCCCTCCACACCCCGTTTTCCTGTTGGAAAATATAAGCGCACCCGGCATTGGGGCGATCGGGCGCATCGGCAAAATAGGCACCCACTATCGCGACATTTTTATGAATGGCAACAGCATTACCGAAGACATCTTGACGCCCCAACCCAGGCGGTTGCAGTTTCTGTATTTCTGTCCACAGGCCGTTTGTGTGTTGGAAAATATAGGCACTGCCCACAGCCGGACAACCATTCACTTGAGCCAAACGCGCTCCTATAATCGCTGTCTCGCCACTCATGGCAATAGCACTGCCAAAGATCCCTTTTTCGGGTAAATCTGGGGGTTGTAGCTTTTGTTTGGGCTGCCAGGTTGGGCAGGGTATGACTAAAGGCATCCAGGCTTTGACGGAGGTGAACCCAGAATTATTCAGATTTTCTATCACTGCATCCGGAGAAGCGCCTTTATAGCCGACAATTGACCAAGCCCCGCGAAATTGCAATCCATCAATCAGACGGCTACCGATCGCGCGACAGGCATCTTTGGCAGCTTCGGAGAGATTGACAAAAGCATCATCTTTAAGTGCGATCGCGACAATCTTCCCATCGGGTATCGCTTCAATCTGTTGGGCAAAGGCGTCAGCAACAGACGCATCCGCAAAGAAGTCAAACGAACCACTCGACAGGGGCTTGCCAGTAGCGGGTTCAAACACCACCACATTTAACCCCCGCTGATATCCTCCCGGAATCGGGATAACGTTTCCATTGCGGCTAATATGCGTTAAAACGCCGTACTCTCCAGCCGCCGATGTCGCCGAAATCGTCGCCGTGTTCGCGAAAATTGAGGGGAGTGTAAAGGAACGAGAACAGGTGACGCCATGCTCATCCGATAACGCTTCAGTCGCCGTTCCCGGTGTCGCTCCCTTTTGACCAATCATCGCCCAAGAACTGCGAAATTGCAGATAGTAAACCCAATACGCCCCCAACGCCGCACAGGCATTTTTCGCCCGCTCATCCAGATATAAACTCGCCTCATCCTTCAGCGCGATCGCGACAATTCGACCAACAGGCAGATTCTCCATCCATTCAGCAAAGGCGATCGCACAACTAGGATCACCAAAGGTATCAAAGGTTGCACCACCCAGCTTTTGACCGGTCACTTCATGGATAACCGCCACATTCAGTCCGCGATTGTAGGGTTCAAACCCGAATTCTTCGTCATTTACGGTAATCCGAGCCGAATTTTCCTGGTTACCTGCGGCAGACTGAACAGTGATATGAAGATGGGCTTCGTTATGGTTCATGCGTTACTTCTTCCTTCACCCGCATCTAAAAAGTTGGTCATTCGTCTTATGTCTTATGTCATTCGTCATTATGTCAAGTCGGGGCGGTTTTATTTACATCTGGGTGTAACCGAAAAGATAGTAGTGAAACCCGCCCCTACACAATTTGCCCCAGCTTCCCCATCTCCCCCTGCTCCCAGACGCGCTTTTGAAGCGTCTCTACAACTACGCCTGAGGCTTAAGCGCCTCCAGCACAGTGGGGGGAACTTCTAAATAGGTGTACGAATTATTACGATCCCTTGACACCAAGAACAGCGTATCGCTGTCAGTGGGAATATTGGTCGTCACTCGTACTGTTTCCGAGTCAGCTAGAGGTAGCCAGTCCCCACTTGCGGTGACATATCCCAACTCAGCCAGGTAATCCTGGTCCGCTGACGGAAACGTGAGCAGCACATAATTCTCTGAACCGCTTCTAAAAACCTAGACAAACCTACCCATAAGTAATTCTGCCTTGGTATAAGTCCACGGTGTAACTTTTGGTCGATGACCGTTAACGCTCACCGCTTGGCTGATACCCGGCGTTGTTGCTCGATATCAGCCTTAACCAACGGCTCCCAGTTAGAGATACTATAGTAATCGTGCCTACGATTGACTACAGGGCATCGACCAATAAAATTATTAAATTGATATAGAGCACTCCATACGTGCTTTCTCGGATTCACTCCAAGATAGGCGGACACAGAGCGCGGCAATTTCTCACTATACTTCATTCCTCTTCTGGCAATTGCTAGGGCAGCCGCCACATCAGACGATAGTCCATACATTCGACTATATTTAACCAATCCAATCAAACTCGTGTAAGCTGGATTGCACAAATAAAGAGCTATTCCTCGGTTGGATAAAATCGATGACAAAATTTGATAAAAACGACTGTATGCCCAGGCAGAAAGCATTCGAGCATATTTTTTTCCACGCTCTCTTAATTGAGCTTTCTTGGTCGAAAAATCTAAGCTTTCGCACAGAATCGGGCTATT
>NZ_JAVJZI010000201.1:0-16784 GCF_040223135.1 Coleofasciculus sp. G3-WIS-01 | reverse complement strand
AACTTATTAAGCTGACTGGTTTCGTTGGGGAACAGAGCATCAGCCGGGATGATGTACTCTTTTTCGATAGAGCATCTATCGATTATACACTTTCTACTATTGCACCAATCTTTGATTTGCCTAAGAGCGTAGTTGTACGCTTTCCGGCAAATCTCCATCCAATCAAGCAGGATTTCCTGTTGATTGGCGTCTGGATAGATGCGGTAGCGATAGTTAAGTGTCAGCATCGGTGTTTATTGGTAAATAAACTGATTATACAAGATTTACAGGCTAACGCAACACCGTTAAATGTTAATTTAGGTGACATCGATCCACCTAAATTAACTTGGGGGAGTTGTGTATCCCAACGCTGAATAAAATTACAGCGTGGGTCTGACAACTCCCCCAAACCCCCTGGTAAGATAAACGGGCAAGTAGTGCGATATAGCCTAAAAAACTACTTTTTATAACAAAATACCACACTAAGTGATGGGAATGACTAGCACACCGCCGCAGAGATAGCCACAGGGGGGTGAGGTTTCGCGATCGCGACACCCTATCTTGGTGTTGCGCCTGTTGCCAATGCTTGTGAAAAGGGTATCAATTAGGGTTTTCACCGCTGATTACAGCAAAATTAAATCAGGAATGTATTGCAAATGTTTTAAAATTCAACTAAAATCGAGTTGCAGGCGAATTAAAGCAAAAATTACGGATTCGTTATCGGAGTTGTACATTATGAGAACCCAATCCACTCAGCACCTCTGGCGATCGCGTCAACGGTTCATGGCTCTAGTGCTAGCAGGGGTAGCCATGAGTAGCGCGATCGCAGCTTGTTCCAATCCCCCCAGTAACACCGCTGACGCCGACAGTCCCGTCAAGTTAACCCTAGTCTCTTATGCGGTAACCCAGAAAGCCTATGAACAAATCATTCCCCAGTTTGTCGAACAGTGGAAAGCCAAGACTGGTCAAACCGTCACCTTTGACCAAAGTTATGGCGGATCAGGCTCCCAAACTCGCGCCATCATTGATGGCTTAGAAGCTGATGTTGTCGCCTTAGCTCTAGCTTTGGATACGCAAAAGATTGAAAAAGCCGGACTCATTGAACCGGGTTGGGAACAAGAATTTCCTAACGATTCCATCGTTCATACATCCGTGGCGGCTCTGGTCACACGGGATGAGAAAGTAAACGTGACGCAATGGTCTGATTTGACGAAAGATGGCGTCAAAATCATCACCGCCAATCCCAAAACCTCTGGGGGAGCTAGATGGAATTATATGCTGCTATGGGGAGTGATTACCCAAGCTGGGGGTAACGACAAGGACGCCGAAACCTTTGTCGAAAGCGTCTATAAAAATGTCCCCGTTTTGCCAAAAGACGCTCGCGAAGCCAGTGATGTGTTCTTTAAACAAGGTCAGGGTAATGTATTAATTAATTATGAAAACGAAGTCCTTCTCGCCAGGGAACAGGGAGATAATCACCCCTTTATTATTCCCACTGACTATAACATTTCCATCGATAATCCCGTCGCTGTTGTTGATGCCAATGTCGATGAACATGGGACTCGCGAAATCGCCGAAGCCTTTGTTAAATTTCTATTTACTCCAGAAGCACAGCGAGAATTTGCTAAAATCGGTTTCCGTCCTGTAGATGAAACTGTTGCTCAAGAGTTTGCCAGTAAATATCCCACCGTGGAAAACTTGTTCACGGCGAAAGATTTGGGCGGCTGGGAGCAAATTCAAGCCAAGTTTTTTGAAGATGGTGCCGCCTTCGACAAAATGCAAGCAAAACTCGCTCGGTAATCAAGGAGTATTGAAACTATCATGATTATTTTCCTAGGATTTTACAGTTCTGTCGCCCTCTACTGTTTTGCCGTTTACTTGAAAGCGTTTCAGCAAGAAACTGACTTATCGACTGAGGAATTACGTTTATCTTGGCTAGTTATCGCATTAGCTCCTCTGTTGTGGTTCATTGTTGTTCCCATTTCTTACCTGGAGAAATATCATAAATCTTCAACCTCCCATGACTAATTCAGCAGATTATTTTCAATCTTTAACCACCTGGGGGCGGAATAAGGTTGCCACCATTTCTATACCCTGGACGATCACTTTCGTTTACCTAAGTCTAGTTTTATTACTGCCGATCGCGGCATTGATGAGCAAATCCCTAAGCCTAGGAGTATCAGAGTTTTGGCGGATTGCCACTTCTGACGTGGCTCGCTCAGCTTACAATGTTACCTTCGTTACCGCTCTCCTCGCCGCCCTGATAAATGGTGTGATGGGAACTCTCGTGGCTTGGGTTTTAGTCCGCCATGATTTCCCCGGTAAAAAACTCGTTGATGCGGCGGTAGATTTACCTTTTGCGCTCCCTACTTCAGTAGCTGGATTAGTGTTAGCTACGGTTTACAGTGATAAAGGTTGGATTGGACAATTATTTGCTCCCTTTGGCATCAAAATTGCCTTCACTCGCTTGGGTGTATTTGTGGCAATGGTATTTATCTCGCTGCCGTTTATTGTCAGAACTTTACAACCCGTTTTGCAAGAGATGGAAAAAGAAATCGAAGAAGCGGCTTGGTCTTTGGGTGCATCTAGCTATCAAACCTTTTTCAGAGTCTTACTTCCCCCCCTAGTTCCACCCATTCTGACGGGGGTAGCGCTGGGTTTTTCGCGGGCGGTTGGAGAATATGGTTCTGTGGTGATTGTTTCATCGAGTATTCCTTTCCAAGATTTAATTGCGCCGGTACTTGTGTTTCAACGGTTAGAACAATACGACTATGCGGGAGCTACTGTAATTGGTACCGTTTTACTTGTCGGTTCATTACTTCTACTGCTGGTGATTAACGGACTACAACAATGGGGGCGTCGTTATGCTGCGTAATTTTTTTTCTCGCGTCTTCATTAAGGAAAATGTGGGGAATTTTAGTAACATCAAGGTGACAAAAAATGAGAATCGTAAAACCCACCCCCAAACACAATTGTTAATCGCGATCGCGTTAGGATATCTGTTCCTTGTTTTATTCATTCCCGCCTTAGCTGTGTTCTATGAAGCCTTTCATCAAGGGATTAGTGAATTGTTCGCCGCGATGGGGAGTCGGGAATTCTTACACGCTGTCCGCATGACTGTGATTATGGCTGCGATCGCGTTACCTTTAAATACGGTCTTTGGACTCTGTGCGGCTTGGGTAATTGCCCGTAATCAGTTTCGTGGACGTGCTTTACTGATTAGTATTCTTGACTTACCCTTTGCCATTTCTCCAGTTGTTGCGGGTTTAATGATTGTCTTACTTTATGGACGAAATGGCTGGTTTGCGCCACTACTCAATAGTTTAGACATCAACGTTCTTTTTGCCATACCTGGAATGGCAATGGCGACAATTTTTATTACGTTACCGTTTGTGGCGCGGGAAGTCATCCCGGTTCTAGAAGATATGGGTTCAGATCAAGAAGAAGCGGCGCGTATCTTGGGGGCGAATGACTGGCAAATTTTCTGGCGCGTCACTTTACCAAATATTCGCTGGGGTTTACTCTATGGTATTTTGCTAACTAATGCTAGGGCGATGGGGGAATTTGGCGCGGTTGCTGTAGTTTCTGGTGGCATTTTAGGTCGGACTCAAACGTTACCTATTTTTGTGGAGCAAGCCTATAAAAATTATCAGACACAAGCCGCCTTTGGTGCAGCGGCAATTTTGGCACTTTTAGGATTTGTGACGCTGATTGTCAAGGAGATTTTAGAGCGCAATACAAGCCGTCCGGTTCATCATTAATGGGTCATTAGTCAAATGGTTTTCTCAGTTAGTCAGGGCGGGTTTAGTTACATCAGGGTGAGGTAAGAAAGGATAGTAGTGAAACCCGCCCCTACACCGCCAAAATTATTTCCTTGAACGAAGCAAAGAATCAAAACTTATTTCCAGGAGTTATTATGAGCATCATTGTTGAACAGGTTTCTAAGCAGTTTGGTAATTTTGTCGCCTTGGATCGAGTTAATTTGACGGTAAAAGAAGGGAGTTTGGTGGCACTATTAGGTCCATCGGGTTCCGGGAAATCTACACTGTTACGGGCGATCGCCGGATTGGAACCTCCGGATAGTGGGTCAATTGTAATTAATGGTCAGGATACAACCCATTTAGATGTCAGTCGGCGTAATATTGGTTTTGTGTTCCAGCATTATGCCTTATTTAAACATTTAACCATTCGCCAAAATATTGCCTTTGGTCTAGAAATTCGGAAGCGTCCCCGACGATTTGTCAAGCAACGGGTTGAGGAATTATTAGAGTTAGTCCAGTTGCAAGGATTAGGCGATCGCTATCCGTCTCAATTGTCGGGGGGTCAACGCCAGCGAGTCGCATTGGCGCGGGCTTTGGCGGTACAGCCGCAGGTACTGCTTTTAGATGAACCTTTTGGTGCTTTAGATGCTAAGGTGCGGAAAGAACTTCGGGCTTGGTTGCGGCGGTTACATGAAGAGGTTCATGTAACGAGTATTTTTGTTACCCATGATCAAGAAGAAGCCATGGAAGTAGCGGATGAAATTGTGGTAATGAATCAAGGAAGAATTGAGCAAATTGGCACCCCTGACCAAATTTATGACCATCCAGCTAATGCGTTTGTGATGAGTTTTATTGGTCCAGTGAATGTGCTACCGAGTACCGCCCATCTTTTCCGAAATAATGATATGACGGCGATAAAAACTCAGATGTTTGTTCGTCCCCATGATATTCAGGTGCAAACCTCGGCTAATGGAGTTACGTCATCGGCTATCGTCAAACGGGTTATTCATTTGGGCTGGGAAATTCAGGTTGAGTTAGCCTTTATGGATGAACAAACGATTGTGGCACATTTGAGTCGCGAAGAATTTAAGACACTTAATCTAAAGCCCGGTCAGCAGGTGTTTGTTAAACCCAAGGATGTGAAGGCGTTTCCAGCGTTGACTTCGATGATTTATCAAGCGTCTTGAAAAAAACTCTAATACCTATTTCATAATCCAGTTAAACGCCAAAATTGCAACATTTGCTACCTGATAACCTATTGTGTTCCAGACGTAGGATGCTACGTCTGGAACAACCACCAATTCACAAATTGACAATGGATAATGAACAATAGATAATGACCTCTCCTTAAAAGAAGAGGATTGAAATCAAGGAAAATCTTTTTAAATTTATTCGTAAACGAAGAGGTCTTAGTCCCAATTAATCAATTGTCAATTATCAATTATTAATTATCCATTGATAACCTATGAATATCCTAGAATTTTCGGTACTGGTTTGGGCTGGCTCATTCACGGCTGGTTTTTTAGGCGCAATTACTGGCTTAGGGGGTGGTGTAGTTATTGTTCCCTTTTTGGTGTCCGTATTTGGGGTGGATATTCGATATGCGGTGGGTGCGTCTTTGGTGTCAGTAATTGCCACGTCTTGCGGTGCAGCTTCTTCTTATTTAAAAAAAGGATATGCTAATTTGCGAATTGGCATGTTTCTGGAAGTCGCCACCACAATGGGTGCTATTATGGGTGCCTTGATTGCCGCTTATGTATCGGTTAAAGCCTTGACATTGGTGTTAGCGATCGCACTGATTTATTCTGCCTACTTTTCCTGGCAAAATCAACCCAAGCCGGACACCCCTGAATCCCCTAATTCCCTGGCTACTTATCTGAAACTTAATGGAACGTATCCCACCCCTGATGGATTGATGATGTATCACGCTAATTCTATTCCCATGGGTTTTGGTGTGATGATGGTTGCGGGCGTATTATCGGGGTTACTGGGTATTGGTTCGGGAGCGTTTAAAGTGCTAGCCATGGATCAAGTCATGGGTTTACCCTTTAAAGTTTCTACCACTACCAGCAATTTTATGATTGGGGTAACGGCGGCGGCGTCAGCCGGGGTTTATTTAACACGAGGTTACATTGACCCTGGATTGACAATGCCTGTAATATTGGGGGTATTACCGGGTGCTTTATTGGGGGCAAATGTTCTTATCGGCGCCAAGACAGAGATTTTGAGAATCGTCTTTAGTCTGGTACTTTTAGTGATGGCGTTTAAGATGATCTACCAGAGTTTTATCGGGGTGGGATAAAATGAATCGAGTTAATTTCAAGTTGCTGAAACCCGAACCTGCGATCGCGAATTCTACCTGTGAACTAAAGGTGAGACAGAAGCCAGAGGGTAAAGGAGTTTCAGGAAACGAGGAATGTGGCGATGTCGCCGGAAATGATCACGGTTTAGACGGATATGAGATAACGGATTTATCCCGTGATTTTCAGGTTAATGATCAAGAATCGGCTACGGAATCCGCTAATCCGCTACAACTTGAACAGTGGATTGGTAATCTGCTGAACTATGGCGTAATTTTGTCAAGCAGTCTCGTTTTGGTGGGGGGAATTCTTTATTTAATTCGCCACGGATTTGAACCGGTGAATTACCGGATGTTTCAAGGAGAACCTGCTGAATTTCGCTCGCCTGTTGGTGTCATCCAAGGGGTGTTGTCCGGTCGCCGTCGGGGTATTATTCAATTGGGGTTACTGGTTCTCATTGCTACTCCGATTCTCCGAGTTGCTTTTTCCTGCATGATGTTTATCCGACAGCGAGATTGGACGTATACTGTTTTGACGTGGCTGGTTCTGTTTGGGTTGATTTACAGCTTTGTCGGCGCGTATTACTAATTTATATGAAATTTATTTAACTGGGGGGTCAGACCCCCTCCCTAGATCTCCCCTGGGAGGGGAGGGAAGCAAGCCGATAGGATCATTTATTTCCTGGCGTCTAAGGATAGCGACATTCTGCTTAGTCAGGGATGATTTGGTAGCTTTTGTTACAATTGCGGAGAAATTTTTCCTTCGATTTTGATTATTGGACGGGTATTTTAGCATCGGGGAATTCACTCCAATGGCGTTTGGACTGGCTTTGTAATAATACGGTGTGAAAAACTCGGTCAGATTCTGTAAACTGAAGATATCAGCTATCGAATTAGTGATAGTGAGCCTCCTAGCTCAATTGTGGATTAAGCCTATTTCAGGTGATAACCAACAGCAATATCGCTATTGCGATCGCGTACTCTGTCGGTAAAACTCTCTTTCTTAGCGGGAGATCAGAGGAAGTCACGGAATATCTGGGACTTCTCGTCACGTTTACCCGAAAAGCAATGTCCTGGAAGTGAATCGCACTATACGATCCAACTTTAAGATCCCTCTTTGCGATCCCTCTTGGGCATGTCATTATTAAACTAACTATCAAGTTTTGATTTTTAGGGGTGCATCAATTGAATCATAAATCTTTGTCTGGGGCAAATCTTGCTCCCAATGTTATTACGGTATCACTGCGATCACCGTCTTATACTGTACCAATTCAACAATGGCACTTTACAGATCAACCGATTATTAAAATTGGGCGCTGTGCGGATAACCATATTGTGCTACGGAGTTCGGTTGTCTCGCGTTACCATCTAGAACTGCGGTGTGTGGGGAACCGATGGAAACTGATTAATTTTGGCAACAATGGGACGTACAAGAATGGTCAACCGATTACGGAATTGGAAATTCCCGATGAGATTATTATTCAACTCGCCCTTTCGGGTCCCCAATTGCAGATTAATCTCAGTACCAATGTACCAGAACCCTTGTTAAAGCTGCTTCGCCATCAAGATTCAGACCACCGCAATCTTCCGGGACGATTACGTACCATGTTCAGCGGAAGTTGAGCATAGATAGGGCGACCCGAGTTAAGCGGACTCCCGTTGTTCATTTGTGGAAGCGGGTCGCCTCTACGTGAGAACTAGGGATGAGATGCCAAATGAATTTCAAATGAATTTCAATCAATTTCTATTTTAAGAGCAGGCTGGGTAAGCTGGTAATATATGTGCAGCCCGGATTAAGAGATGGCAAAAGCAGCCAAACCGCCTAAATCTGACTTGACAACACGACTCCAGAGTACTTACCTATTTAAGGAATTAGACGCCGACTGGTTGGGTGATTATCTGAAAACCTTAGATCTCAAGGGAGAAAAGCTTTACTCTAGTCGTCCCGTCTATACCGCCTTTCGTCCCGGCGTTTCCTTGGATTTCCTGTATGTAATTGTCAATGGCGGACCAGTGATTACTCGCAGTACGCCGTTAGATCGGGTGATATCCATTAGTTATCCCGGTGGTTGTTTTGGGATGAGAAACTTGCCATTTAGCTATGGACAGGTGTCGAGATCCTTTCCGAGTTTGGTGGAAGCCTATAAAACTACAGATGTATTCCAGATTCCCTTGGACGTGATTGAGTCCATTTATAAAGAAAACCAGACATTTCGCGATCGCTACGATTTGCTGTTTGAGTTGCGGGAGAAGTTTCAGTACCATTTACTCAATTGCAGCACCTATCCCCCTCAAGCTGTTGCGGCGCTGTTGCGAGCCTTGGTGTATCAGGAGCGATCGCTAGGGAATCAACCGGATGCGAATGGGGTCTATGTATTTGATCTGCCGGTTGATGTGATTGCTCATGCCAGTCAACTGAACCATCGTACCGTAGAACAGGTACTCAAGGGAATGCAACAAGTTGGATTATTAGCCTCCCCAACCGCCAAGGATACCTCTAGCGATATCGTGCGCGTTGCTGATCCAGAAGGGTTAAAAGAAGTGTACAGTGCGACTAGGGATAAAGTATCCTGGTGGCCCCTAAAGTGAGCGACTATATCATGTTCACTCAAAAATCAACTTGCGCCCCAGATTTCGAGCGATGAGCGACGGGAGCATGTCACCGCAAGTAGGTTGAGCCCTTGGAACGAAACCCAACGCCATCGTTAGCCTGTTGGGTAACGCTTACGCTCTACCCAACCTACGAGAACATTTTGTGCTGTCCCTGACATGCTCCCGGCTGGGTATTAGACCATCCATTTGGGAGTTCTATACAGAGATACGAAGCTAAAACCAAAAAGGATTTACTCTAGATCTTAGTGGACTGACACAGCTAAAATTGTGGAATAGATTTGACGGTGAAATTGGGCGCACACCGTGCGCCCCTACAATACTAATCCACCATTTTGGGATTAGGATATCTGATTGACATCCTCCCCCGGCTAAAGAGCGCGGGGGATTCCTCACCACGCCACCTTTAGCCGGGGTGGTCGCTGATTGGGGGTAAATTGTAATTATTAATCTCCTAAATTTAGATGGTTAATTTTTATCAAATGTCCAGATGATATCTAAATCTCTGAGATAGTAAAGGGCAAAGCAAACCGCAAGCATGGGCCAAGCCGCGAAAAATAGCAAATTTTCAAAGGGGGCGAAATATTGCCGAAAGGATGAGAAGGTGGAAACAGAATGGAAAAATAGCACTAGCAAATAAGTCCACCGCTTTTGAAAACCTGCTACAAATCCCAGAATAATGATAAGCTGAATCCCCCCAATGATGTAAATTGGCACATTACTCAATCCACCAATCAAATAAAAATTCTGGAAAATTGCGGCGGCATGGTCAGGGTTCACAAATTTATCTAAAGTCCACATCAGCATGACCAGAAACACACTCATTCGCAGCAAGAGTAATACAACGGGAATTCTGCGATCGCTATTCATCAAAATGCTTTCAACTCCTTAAACCTAAACGGTGAAATTTCGCTTTTAGAGTCATCAAAGTTAGCTAAGAAGCGTTAAGACAACTTGGTGAGCAATCCCAAGATTTTTTTAGATGTTGGTGTCAATAAGGTGCGGCGATAAGCATCCGCTGCTTTCTTAATGCCTTCAGCTTGAGTTGGATAGGGATGAATTACACTCGATAACCCACTCAAACCCACCTTATTCACAATCGCTGTAGTCACTTCACTAATCATCTCACCTGCATGACGAGCGACAATCGTTGCTCCCAAAATTGTATCGGAACCTTTCTGGTGATGAATCTTAACAAATCCATCTTCTTCACCATCTGCGATCGCGCGGTCTACACTACTAAACGGAATCTTGATCGTATTGACCTCAATCCCCTTTTCCTGAGCCTCATGTTCGTACATTCCCAGATGGGCAATTTCTGGGTCAGTATAGGTTACCCAAGGCATGACTAAGCTGCTGAGTTGGGAACGTCCTAAGCCAAACGGAGAAAACAGAGTATTCTTAATCACAATTCGTGCAGCGGCATCGGCGGCATGGGTAAACTTCCATTTCATGCAGATGTCGCCAGCCGCATAAATTTTGGGGTTCGTGGTTTGCAGGTAATCATTCACCGTCACCCCTTTGCGATCGTATTCTACCCCAACTGCGTCTAAATTTAGACCTTCAACATTCGGCGCACGTCCTGCACCGACTAATATTTCATCAACCGTAACTGACTGTTTTTTGCCGTTGCCAGAGGTATAATAAAGCGTTTTACCTTCAGCCGTTTTAACCACGCGCTCCATCTGCGAACTCAGCACCAACTGAATCCCTTCTTGAATCAAAACATTCTGCACAATTTCTGCGGCATCAGCATCCTCTTTATTCAACAGGTGAGAGCCTCGATGGAAAAGAATTACCTTACACCCCAAACGATGAAAAGCTTGAGCTAATTCACACCCAATGGGTCCGCCTCCAATGACAGCGAGGCGTTCGGGACATTGAGTCAGTGAAAAAACCGTTTCATTCGTTAAAAATACTGCTTCTTCAATCCCTTCAATTGAGGGACGTACCGCTCTAGCTCCCGTCGCAATAACAGCTTTTTTATATCGTAGAATATTATCGCCAACTTCAATCCTGTTATTCCGTAAAAAATGACCTTCTCCTAAGAAAACATCAATGCCAATTTTTTGGAACCGTTGAGCAGAATCGTGATGGCTAATTCCCGCTCGAAGCTTCCGCATCCGTTCCATGACTGCCGAAAAATTTACCTCTATCTTTTCTGGAGGATGAACGCCGAAAGCTCCAGCATCCTTCATCTCAGCAATTACACGAGAGGAGCGAATAATGCACTTAGAAGGGACACAACCGACATTCAAACAATCCCCGCCCATCAAATGCTTTTCCACCAAGGCGACTTTTAAACCTACATCTAAACCCGCTGCACCTGCTGCTACAACTAATCCCGCTGTGCCAGCACCAATCACAACTAAATCATAACAATCGGCAGGTTTAGGATTAACCCAATCAGGTGGATGAACATAAGACACCAGTTTTTTGTTATATTCATCCATCGGTAAAACGTTGACTCTTTGAAAAGCTGAACTTGACATTATTGGCTCCTTCAAAAACTAATAATTGTTGAAATCGATTAATTTATTCGGTTCCTCGTATGGGGTAATCCTTTTTCCTGTCAACTTTTGGGGCTTCTGCTCAGAAAGTTTCCAAAGCTTGCCATCCAGAGTTTTTACTTCAAGTTCGGGAACTGGAGTTCCTGTCATTAATTTAGCTGTCATTGTCTCTGTTTCAGTTGTCATCATACTTACCTCTGTTTTTCAAATAGGATTAAGGAGTCAGTCGGTTGGAATTTTTATCCATTGCCGTGATTATTATTATCATGGATGTCTAACATCTTGATGACTCCATCATTCAGATTCAAGTCTGACTTGGTTTATTGGCTAATTCGGATTGACGGGCTTAGTTTGATTGTCTTCAGGATCTAAAACTTCCTCTTCTAAAGCCTTACGCGCCACTTTAGTCACATAAAGGGTGACAGCAACGGTAGCGATAAAACCAATAATCCGAATCGCCCATTGCACTGTGGGGTTGGCGGGTTGAGCTTCAGTACCAATTGTGGCTAGACTACCCGCTAAAGAACCGATGTAAACATACATAATTGTTCCGGGAATCATACCCACAGAACCGATAACGTAGTCTTTGAGAGAGACTCCCGTAATGCCATAGGCGTAGTTCAATAAATTGAAGGGAAATATGGGAGAGAGTCGGGTTAATAGAACAATTTTAAGTCCTTCTCTGCCCACGGCTTCGTCAATCGCCCGAAATTTTTTGTTCCCTTCAATTTTCTTGGCAACCCAACCCCGTGCTACATAGCGCCCAACCAGGAAAGCGGCAGTAGCGCCTAGGGTTGCACCGATGAAGACGTAGAATGAGCCTAATACAACACCAAAGACAACGCCTGCTCCTAAAGTAAGGATGGAACCTGGTAAAAATGCGACGGTGGCGATGATGTAGAGTAAGATAAATGCGATCGCACCCACTGCACCTAGGTTATCAATCCACTGCAAGGCATTTCGCAACCATGCTTGAGGATTGAACCCTCCGCCATTGGCTGATTCCTGTGCTAAAACTGGTGCCGCCGAAATTGCCAGGGCGAAGCCAGCTACAAACAGTGTTAAGAAAACCCATCTCAACCGCTTTTTTGAGTTTCTCGCATGGGTATTAGTCATGGTTTTCTTGGGGTATCGCGGAATGGTTAAATTAGCGATTTCTGGTACTAGCATGGGAATTTATTCCGGTAAAACGTTTTTGTCTAACGCTTTTTTGGCAAGGTGAGTTATATAGACAGTGACGGCAACTGTAGCGATTAATCCAATGCCTCGAATTACCCACTGGGCGATTTGAGTTTCTTTTGTGGAGGGTTGATTAGACAGATTGAGTGTGGCTAAATCAGTAGCCAGAGAACCGATGTAAACGTACACCACAGTGGCGGGAATCATACCAATGGAACCCAAAATATAATCTCTGAGGGAAACTTGGGTAACACCAAAAGCGTAATTAAGCAGGTTGAAGGGGAATATGGGAGAAAGGCGAGTCAGCAGGACAATTTTCCATCCTTCTTGCTTCACCGCTTGATTAATCACTTTGAATTTGGGATTAGTTTCAATCTTTCGGCAAACCCAATCACGAGAAAGATAGCGTCCAATCAGGAAAGCACAGATAGCTCCAAACGTTGCTGCAATTGTGACATAGATTGAACCCCAAACTACGCCAAACAAGCAACCTCCTTTTAGTGTCAAGAGAGAACCGGGGATAAACAGCACCGTTGCTAAGTTGTAGATGACGATAAACACAATCGGCGCTAAGACACCAAGACTTTCAACCCAAAGTAATGAGCCTTGCAAAAGTCCTCGAATGTTGAAGTATTGGGTAGCCACAAGCAGGATGATAACTAAGCCACTGATTAGTATAAATTTTAGCTGAGAATTAAAGCGGCATTTGCTCAGTTGATTCATTGGACTTCCCTCACTGATTAATGAGCATTTTTTGAAACACTCCCGTCACTCTTCCAATTTTCTTTACTTCAAATCCAAGCGACCATTTATGTGGATGTTCTTGAAAGGATACGAAGCTGAAGTCAAAACGGATTTACCAACTAGATGGCTCTTCCGTACTTGTGGTGATAACGCAAGCTGATAATCTAGTCATATTAAGGTTTTCAGCCTTTCTTTATATTTTTTTTGTATAAAATGCTACATTTTTTGCCCAGCATCCGGGAGGCTCGGTTGCACATAGAAAAATTCAGTAAATCCTTTTTAGCTTCAGCTTCGTATCCCCTATGAACCGTCGTACTGATGAGGATTCTATGAGAGTTAAGTATCTGGCTACACTTGCTGTTGCTTCAATGCTGAGTCTGGGACTTGTTGCTGCTTGCTCTAACCCTTGCGCGGCTAAGACTAAAACTCCGGACACGGGTACTACTAACCAAGTTGATCCCTGTGCATCCAAAGCCAATCCTTGTGCCGCCAAAGAGAATCCTTGTGCATCCAAAGCCAATCCTTGTGCTGCTAAAGCTCAATCGGTAGGAAATCCCCTAGCTACAGAACTTCAGGGTAAACCCGTGGTAGTGGATGTGTTTGCGACTTGGTGTGCTGGCTGCAAGAATATTGCGCCCACTATGACCCAATTGAAACAGGAATACAGCGATCGCGTTAACTTTGTCGTGCTAGACGTAACGGATAAAGCCACACTCGAAGAAACACAAGCCAAGGCGGAAAAATTAGGTCTGGGAAAATTCCTAGAAGATACTAAGAGTAAAACTAGCACCGTGGCAATTGTTGACCCAGCGACTGGCAACATTTTAGCGATGTTCAAAAATAATCCCAATCAGGATGACTACACCAAAATCCTCGACACGGCTCTAGCCAAAAATTAGCTGAGGTAAGGAGAATGTCATGACACAAATACCTCAGTCATCATCTGATCACAAGGATTCTCGACGTTTTAAAGTTTCAAAAAAATGGTTGATTTATGGGGGATTAGGATTGCTCTCCTTAGTGCTGGTTATCACCCTAGGACCCGTCATCAGCCATCCAATCGAACGGGCGATATCCCTTGTGGAAAACCGCTATCAGCAGTGGTTTGACCAGCAAGATACTGCTAATCCCCTAGTGCTATTGCCCTTGGCATTTATTGGTGGATTGCTTGCCAGTGTATCTCCGTGCATTCTGGCGATGTTGCCCGTCAACCTCAGTTATATCGGCACGTTGAACATTAAATCCCGTTGGGATGCTTTTACCAAGGCTGGCTTATTTGTTTTGGGGGCTGTAACAATTTTAAGTCTGTTTGGCTTAGTCTCCTCTTTTGCTGGAGCAGTCATGGTGGAGTACCGAGGCTATATCAATGTAGTCGTGGGAGTGATTATGGCTGTGATGGGTTTGTGGTTGATGGGGGTAGTTAAGTTACCCTTACCGCAGATGGATGTGAATCTCCCCCAAGCTGGACCTTATGGGGTGGGGTTGACCTTTGCTCTAGTCAGTTCTCCCTGTGCTAGTCCGGTGCTATTTGCGGTGCTAGCGGCAGCGGCGGCTAGTGGCTCTCAACTCTTAGGCACACTGACGATGGTTAGCTACGCTTTGGGTTACACCATGCTGATTTTCCTGGCGAGTTTGTTTACCGGACTGGCAAAACAAAGCAAGCAGTTATTGAAACATTCGGAGGCAATTATTCACTTTGGCAGTGTGGCTCTGATTTTAACTGGAGCGTACTACCTGTTTACTGGCACTCAATGGTTCTTGGGAGCCTAAAAAAGGCAGAAGGTAGAAGGCATAAGGCAAATGCCAAAAGGCTTATTACTGATACATCGAGTTGGGAGATGAAACTTGTAAGGGAATTTTGTTTGTGTCTTTTTGATAAAGAGTTGATGCCGACAGCATTAAAGGTTTCTGTGGTGGTTGGTTCTATTTTGTTTGCAATTAATCACGGGTCAGTGCTAGTCAAAGGTCAGATGAATCGAGAACGATGGATTTCCGGCAGTTTGACCTACCTAGTTCCTTACGCCGTTAACATTCACGGTCAATATATCAGTCGTACAAGGAAGCGCTGACAGACCTATTCGCCCTCACAGGTTCAGTCAAAATTCAAGCTCAATAGGTTTGAGGTTTGAATCGAGCAAAAATGGCAGTCGATGACGCAAGCGAGTACCATGCTTTGAATTTTATGTCAAGACCAATGATTTTAAATGATGCTATCCAACCAAACGGATGCCGAGGTATTTCAAGCGTTGCGATCGGGGAACCTGTTAGCCTTGGGTATCCTTTACGAACGCTATGGAGAGGTTGTTTACCGCACCGCTATGCGGATGTTAGGCAACCAACAAGAAGCTGAAGACCTAACCCAAGAAGTCTTTCTCGCCCTCAGGCGTAGAGGTAATTATGACTCAAAGCGAGGTTCTATGCTGGTTTTTCTATTGACTTTAACCCGCTCAAAAGCAATTGACCGCCACCGTCAGATGCAAGCCCAGTGGCAGCGTCTTCAACGATGGACTCGCAGCCTTCCGCCTGAAAGTTGGAGTACGTTGATGGATAAGGCTTCTTTGGAAGAAATGTCGAGCCGCGTCCGCGAGGCACTCTCTAAACTGCCTTCCAATCATCGGCAAGTTCTGGAGATGGCTTACTACGACGGCTTAAGTCAATCAGAAATTGCCCAAGATTTGAATATGCCGATAGGAACCGTAAAAACCTACAAGCGCAAGGGCTTGTTAAAACTCAGACAACTATTGCAAGATTTAGTAGAACAGCGATGTTAGACTTTCGAGACTCCGAAGAATTAAACGAACTGTTAGCTAGCTACGTCCTTGGGGATTTAACTCCAGAAGAAGTGGCTTCGGTTAATCAGTTATTGGAATCTAATCCCGAATTAGCTACTGAAGTGAGCCGCTTGCAGAAAACTTTGGCACTGCTTCCCTTAAGCTTACCGGAAACTTCACCCCCTGCAAGTTTAGGTTCTCAGATTTTGCAAGCGGCTAGAGATAGCGATACGAGTTTAACAGCAAAAGTATCAAAGCGAGTTCGCCCAAGACCAAACACTTGGCTTGGTGTTGCTGGAAGTGTGGCGGCTTCTGTTATAGTTGGACTCAGTATATATAGCTATCGCCTACATCAAGAGGTAATTGCTGCTCGTGCTGAACTATCGCACTATAAAGAAGCGATCGCGTTACTTCGTCAGCCGAGTAACCGCTTGGTATCCCTCAAAGGAACGAATGCAATCCCTCAAGCCTCTGGAAGTATGGTGGTTGTGCCAAGCGCTGAAGTTGCCGTATTAACGCTCCAAAATCTAGAGCCCCTACCCAATGGGCAAATTTATCGATTGTGGGCGGTTGCTGACGGGGAAAAAATCTACTGTGGTGAATTTAAGCCTGACCCTCAAGGAAAAGTATTCGTAGAAATCCCGTTAGATAATGTCATGTCAGGCAACTCTTCAATTGTAGTGACTGTTGAACCATCACAAAGATTCTCGCAGCCCACTGGAGAAACAGTAATGACCGGAGGCGGGGGTATGTCACTTTAATTTGCGACTTTGGACAAACAAAAAATAAGCTTATCAATGGATAATTAATAATTGATAATTGACAATTGATTAATTGGGTCTAAGACCTCTTCGTTTACGAAGAAATTAAAAAAGATTTTCCTTAATTTCAATCCTCTTCTTTTAAGGAGAGGTCATTATCCATTGTTCAT
>NZ_JAVJZI010000200.1:0-7479 GCF_040223135.1 Coleofasciculus sp. G3-WIS-01 | reverse complement strand
GGCGGGTATCAAGGCGCGTCACTACATATTCTGGCGGGAGGGAGTGTGACGATTCCAGGGGGAGTTGTGATTTTATCCCCTGACCCAGTTAATGGTATTGTTGAGAACATTACTTTGTCCGATGGCACGACTGTATTAATTGATGGAAAAGCCAAACCAACGTTAGATATCCGGGCGGGGACAACAGCGTTTGATATCCCAGATATTCAGGGTATCCCAGTGACGGGAATTATTGTTCCGCCTTTACCCAATCCCTTGGGAATTCCCACAAGTGCCGATATTACGATTGGCGGTATTTTTGTTGATGCACCGGATGGCGTTGTCTTTGTCAGCAATCAATACCAACCAAATTTATCCTTAAGAGGTGGAGAAATTACGATTAATGGTGTTTCGGGAGTCGCGATAAGTCCGAATCCAGTTAATCCGGCGGCGACTATCGGTGCAATCACGATTGACTCCAGAGAGGGTATTACACTTAATGGCACAGTGAATGCGAGCTCTCTAATGGGGAAGGGTGGCGATATTACTCTGATGGGGGAGGGAGATATCCTTACCTCTGATATCTTCTCCATTGGTGCAGTGGGCGGAAGGATTAAATTAAGTAGTCAAGGTGCGATCGCGTGGGATAATCATCTCATTGGTAGTGCGAGTATCAGTCCGATTCCTGCGCCCAATCTCCAAGGCGGTGATATCCAAATCCAGGGGAATTCAGTCTCCTTAACCAATGGCGCACGAGTGATTGCTGGAACCTTAGGGGCAATCCCAGCCGGAAATGTCACCGTACAAGCCACAGAATCCGTTGAAGCCAGTGGTGTGACGATGGGGGGTGCGGTGGATAATCCCCTGTTAAACGCCATTCCTGGGGTAAGGGATTTTCTCGCCACCATCCCCAGTAGCGGTTTCTATTCGATTACAGCCGGAGATGGTGCAGCGGGAGATATCATCATTGAAACACAGCAATTGAACTTGCGATCGGGCGCACAGGTATCAACGTCCACATTTGGCAGGGGTCAAGGGGGCAATTTAACCGTAAAAGTCTCCGATACAGTGAAACTGACGGGTGTCTTAAATGGAAACATTGGGGGTTTGTTTACCGAAGCAAGTAGTTCTGGAGATGCAGGAACCCTAACCATTGAAACCGGACGATTGATGATTCAAGAAGGGGCAAATATATCCGGAACAACGTTTGCTCAAGGGAGAGGAGGAGATTTAGAGATAAATGCCTCTGAGTCAGTGGAGGTGATTGGGATATCGTTGGTTGAGGGTGTTCCTAGTCTTTTAGGCTCTGCAACTCTAGGTACTGGTAATGCGGGAAACTTAACGATTAATACCCGCCGCTTGATTATCCGGGATGGCGGATTTGTTGAGAGTGGCACGGCGGGTGCTGGTGAAGGTGGGGATTTAACCGTAAATGCGTCTGAATCAGTAGAAGTGATTGGCAAATCTCCCGTTAATATAATTCCCAGCACCTTAGGTACTGATACCATCAATACATTAATCAATCCCACAGGTGGAGGAAAGGCGGGAAATCTGACCATTAATACGGGGCGATTAATTATCCAAGATGGGGGATTTGTCACCGCTTCATCGGTTGGTGATGGGCAAGGGGGAAATTTATTCGTCAATGCGGCTGAATCGGTAGAATTAAGCGGGACATCTGCCGATGGGTTTCCCAGTGGATTATATGTCCAGGGATTTGGTACAGGAAATGCGGGGAATTTGCAGGTGAATACGAATCAATTGATAGTCCGGGATAGGGCAAGAATTACAGCCGCAACCGGAACAGCAGCCAATGACTTACGTCTGAGTGATTCCACGTTAGGATTTGGGGTGTTGCAAGGTCTGATTCTGCCAAATCAAGCCACAGGAAATGCTGGGGAAATGCAGATTACAGCCAACTCGATTAACCTAGATAACCAAGGTTCTTTGATTGCCAGTACCGTATCCGGTGAAGGCGGGAATATGACCTTAAAGGTAGAGGATTTAATCCAAATGCGCCGCAATAGCTTGATTTCGGCAGAAGCATTTGGCGGTGAGGGGAATGGGGGGAATATTACTATCGACACCGAATTCATTGTGGCGGTGGAAGACGAAAATAGCGACATAGTTGCCGATGCCTTTGGCGGTGATGGCGGTAATATCAATATCACCGCGCAAAATATTTTTGGGTTAGAATTTCGTCCCCAACGCACACCAAAAAGTGATATTACTGCCAGTTCTCAATTTGGGTTAGACGGTAATGTGGTGCTGAATACCCCTGATGTTGATCCCAGTCGGGATTTAAATCAATTACCCACTCAACCCATAGATGTGCAGGGATTAGTGGGTCAAGTTTGTCAAGCCGATGCTGGACTAAATCAAAGTAGTTTTGTCGTCACCGGGCGCGGCGGTTTACCCCCTAAACCCAATGAATTGCTACGGGGGGAAGCGGTATTTGCCGATTGGATTTCCTTAGAGTCACCAGGACGCGATAACAATAATAATACGGCAACTCTCCCCGATAAACCTTCTCAACCGCCCACGATTGTGGAAGCCACTGGATGGATTAGAGATGCTCAAGGTAATGTTATCCTCACGGCTGAGGCGACTAAGGTGACAATTGAGAGTCGCCAAGTCAATCCTCCTATGTGCGAGTAAATATATCTTTGAATGCAACTTGGTATTAAACAAGACTCCAAGGGATAGAAGGAAAAATTAGCCAAGTTTAAAAGGGAATGATTTCATCGGATTCGGTATTAGACGGACATGATATAAGGGCACGGCATTGTCGTGCCCCGACGACGCAATCTTGTTGGGATGAAATAGTATGAGAAATAAATGGCATCTGCCTGTTCGTAGTAAGCGCTTTAGCGCTCTAGTTCGTAGTCAGCGCTTTAGCGCCAATCAATGGGGTATCTCATGGTTACTATTAGGAATCCTCACCGCCATTTTATGTATAGTCATTTCCCCTGTATCAGCAACAGGAATAGGACAACCCGAACGACAAAAAACAGCCGCAATCGAGACAACAACCGTTAATCCTTCCCCCGCAGATTGGGTAAAACAAGGCAGAAGCTTTTACGAAACAGGACAATATACCAATGCTGTAGAACTTCTCCAAAAAGCTGCCCAAGCTTATCAAACCCAAGGCGAAACAATTAAGCAAGCCACAGTCCTGAGTAATCTCTCCTTAGCCTATCAGCAACTTGGATTATGGTCCGAGGCAAACGACGCCATTTCCCAGAGTTTAACCCTGCTGCAAACTCAATCAAACCGCGAGGTTTCTACCCATCACCTAAACGTATTAGCCCAAAGCCTCAATATTCAGGGGCGTTTACAACTGAATCAGGGACAAGCGGAACAAGCCTTAGCCACCTGGGAGCAAGCTACCGCCCTGTACAATCAGTTAGGGGATAAAACAGGTAAAATAAAAAGCCAAATTAACCAGGCGCAAGGGATGCAAGTCTTAGGAATGCATCGACGGGCATTAGCCTTACTCAAGCAAATCAGACAAACCCTCGACAATCAACCCGATTCACTCACCAAAGCCATCGGCTTGCGATCGCTCGGTGAGGTGTTACAATTCGTAAACGACTTGCCTCAAGCCCGTCAAGTCTTAGCAGAAAGTTTACAAATTGCCCGCCAGTTACAATCCCCCCCCGATATTAGCGCCGCCCTGCTGAGCCTTGCCAATACCGCCCGTCAACAGCAGCAAATTGAAGCCGCCCTCGATTTCTATCAACAAGCGATAACCCAAGCCCCTTCTCCCCTTATCGAATTAGGGGCAAAACTCAATCAACTCAGCTTACTTATCGAAACCGGAAATCGCCAACAAGCGCAAACCTTAATCCCCCAAATCCAAAGCCAACTCAACCGCTTACCCATTTCAGAGCAAGGGATTACATTTCAGATTAACTTTGGCGAAAGTCTAATCAAATTAGCAACATCTGTAGAGACGCGCCATGGCGCGTCTCGCCATGGCGCGTCTCTACACCCAGACATCGCCCAAATCCTCACCACCGCTATCCTGCAGGCGGAAACCCTGGGAAGTCAACGCCTCCAAGCCTATGCATTGGGAACTCTGGGACATCTGTACGAACAAACCAATCAACTCCAACAAGCCCAAGATTTAACCCAACAAGCCTTAATTAAAACCCAAGCCATTGAAGCCTGGGATAGTCTGTATCCTTGGCAATGGCAATTAGGGCGCTTACTCAAACAGCAGGGCGATACCCAAGGGGCAATTGCGGCGTACCAAGGGGCGGTGGATACCCTTCAATCCCTGCGTAGTGATTTAGTCGCCGTTAATTCTAATGTTCAGTATTCCTTTCGGGAACAGGTTGAACCCATCTACCGACAGTTAGTCGAACTGCTACTACCCGAAGATGATACCCAAACCAGTCCAGAACGACTCGAACAAGCCCGTCATGTGATTGAATTACTCCAAGTCGCGGAATTGGATAACTTCTTTCAAGCCGATTGTATCACTGCCAAGCCTGTAAAAATTGATACGATTGACCAACAAGCAGCCGTACTTTACCCGATTATCCTCTCCAATCGCTTGGAAACAATTGTCCATTTGCCCAATCAACCCTTGCGCCGATATACCACCTTCGTGTCCCAAACTGAATTACAAAGCACATTAGAGGATTTACGTCAAGCCTTACCTCAGCGGACCAGCTTAAGATTTCTCCCCCTCGCCCGAAAAGTCTATGACTGGATCATTCAACCCGTCGCCGCTGATTTAGCCACAAGTGAGGTAAAAACCTTAGTCTTTGTGTTGAATGGTACCCTGCGGAATATCCCCATGGGGGCGCTCCACGACGGTGATCAATACTTACTGCAAAAGTATGCGATCGCGCTGACTCCTGGGTTAGAGTTGTTAGAGTCCACACCCCTTACCGAACAACAGCTTGAAGTTTTAACCGCGGGACTCTCCGAATCCCGCCAAGACTTTTCCGCCCTTCCTAATGTCAAAACTGAACTCCAGCAAATTCAATCGTTGATGCCAGGGAAATCGTTACTCAATCAGGAGTTTACCAAATCCACGTTAAAAGATGCGATCGCGAATGTCTCATTTCCCGTCGTTCACCTCGCCACCCACGGTCAATTTAGTTCAGAGGCTGAGGGAACCTTTATTATTACCTGGGATGATCGGCTAAATGTGAATGAATTGAGCTCTTTACTCAAAACTACAGATCTGCGTCAAACCAATCCCATTGAATTACTCGTACTTAGTGCGTGCGAAACCGCCAAAGGCGATGATCGAGCCGCGTTAGGATTAGCGGGTGTCGCCGTGAGAGCCGGCGCTCGCAGTACCATCGCGACGTTATGGTTAGTGGATGATCAGACGACAGCGGATCTGATGGTGAAATTTTACCAGGTACTCACCCAGGATAAAGTGAGTAAAGCTGAAGCCCTGCGTCGCGCTCAACTCTTGATTTTACAAGATCCAAAATATCGCAAACATCCCTATTTCTGGACGCCTTTTGTGTTAGTTGGAAATTGGGTTTAACTCAGACGCGACTAAACTATAGCAATCGCCATAGCGGTTAGGACGCATCTTATGGTAGTGGACTGACCCAGCTAAAATTGTGCAACAGATTGATGGTTACAGCGCTTTGCGCTGTAATAAAGTACAGTAAATAAAAGTCCCCCTTTTTAAGGGGGATGCGAGGGGGATCGACAATGTACCGCTTAGCAGAGCAAACTGCTGTAAATTGGGCGCACGCCGTGCGCCCCTACAATTCTAATCCACCATTTTAGGTGGATCACGCCAGTAGAGACTCCTCCGGCGGAGGAGTCTGGAACAACAGGAAAGGAAAGTATAAACCCGCCCCGACCTTAAGGGAATTTTGATATTATGTCTGTCTAAACACTAAATCCGTCTTGCAGCACAGTATACCAATTCCAGTAACTATCATTCTCTGCCCCAAAACCGTAGGGGCGCATGGCATGCGCCCGATTCAATGGTAAGATATATTCCACAATTTTAGCTGTGTCACGCCAGTAGTAAGGGATACCAGCGTTTATAGCGAAGACAGCGTAACTACAAACTTTATGCAAACAACTCATCAACGGCTATGCTAAACCCGGTTAGAACAACCTGCGTACTCACCACATCACCGGAACGAAATGCTAACGTCTGACTCTGAGTGATCACCAAAATCCAACGAGTCTCAGGAAACACTAACCAAACTTCTTGACAACCTGACTCTAAATACTCCGTCGCCTTGGCAAATAAGTCCTCGGCTGTATCCGTGGGTGAGGCAATTTCGGCAATCAGAGGGGGGCTTTGGGGTAATACAGCCACATCTCCATACTGATCTAACAATTGGGATGTCAAATAAGAAAGATCTGGACGACGCCCCTGACGCAATGTGCGACAAGGAAGTTCTACGAGTGGTTCACCGCCTTGTCCCGACTCGCTGATGTAATTTCTCCAGTAACCATCCAACCTCGATTGAATTCGACTATGTTTTATCGTCATTCCCGTTGTCTCAATCAATTGTCCATCCACCCACTCTGTATGATCGGGAGGATTAGCCATAAAGTCATCTAGAGAAATATTATCAGTTACATTCGCTGCTATGACCATCACTATATCCTCAACTATCTAGGTTTGATATGATAACAAATAACCGATTAGCTTGATTTTGAACTATCGTTATTAAAATCAACAGATTGCATGGGTAAGCAAATTAAATTATCCCCGTAGGTGCTAATCAGTCCCTTTTTACGTAACCTTCCCATTAAGCGAGTCACAGTTACACGAGTTGAACCAATCGCACTGCTAATTTGGGCGTGAGTTAAAGGAAATGGCAGACAATAGCCATCGGGTGTGGGTTCGCCAAATTCTTCAATCATCAGAGTAAGTAATCCGAAAAGGCGATCAATAGTTTTGCGTTGTCCCAAGGTACTCAACCATAGGAGTTTACGCTGATGTTGATAGCGGAACGCATTCAACACCTCACGCCGGAAGTGGGGCCAATTGTCTAGATCATGCCAATACATCCAGAGGACTGAGGTTTGCTCAACATGGGAGTAGGCGGACAGGGTAAAGGGTGATTGTGCCACAATTTCAAAAGGCTGACCTGCACCGACAAATCCTAAAAAGGCTTCTTGTGGGATGTGGGACAATGATTTATCTGTGGAGTGACTTGTGCTGATTTGAGTTGTGCCCACTAGACGTACCGCCCCTCGCTGAACTAGATACAGCAATCCCGAACGAGTCGGAATTAGCTCATCTTTGCTAAACGTTCGATTGCGGTAGTGTTCTTGCGCCCAATCCAGAATACGTTGCCAGGTTAAGAACGAGCGAGATGCTTCTGATGTGGAGGGTGGTAAATTCATAGCTCCTTGACAATCCCCGCCCTATAAGTGCGGGGATTCTTAGTTCCGCGACACACCTTACAATTATCTATCCTTGCGGCAATACTTAAACCAAACACCCGTAGAAAACTACCAAGTATTGAGCCTAATTTAGATAACTCCAGAGGG
>NZ_JAVJZI010000181.1:0-36485 GCF_040223135.1 Coleofasciculus sp. G3-WIS-01 | reverse complement strand
TCTATAAGGGGGACGGAAGGGGGATCTATAAGGGGGACGGAAGGGGGATCTATAAGGGGGACGGAAGGGGGATCTATAAGGGGGACGGAAGGGGGATCTATAAGGGGGACGGAAGGGGGATCTATAAGGGGGACGGGAGGGGGATCTCCCAAGGGGGACTTTGAATAAATCCGGTTCCCCCCTTGTTAAGGGGGGCTAGGGGGGATCTCTTCTCAAGTGGCGATTATTGGGCATCAGTTTATGGCTTTCTCTGTTCAGTTTAGATCCCCCTCGCATCCCCCTTAAAAAGGGGGACTTTGAGTCTATTTAGTTTCTTTAAAAGCAGGACTAGGGGAGATTAATGAGAATTCAGGGCGATCGCATTAATTTGTTGACACACACTTTCAAAATGATTGAGTACCTCGTCATTCGTAAACCGAACGACCTGCAAACCATAGCCTTCTAATATACTGGTTCTCTGAATATCGTATGCTTTTCCTTGGTCTGTAAAATGAGAATCTCCATCTATTTCAATGACTAATTTCAATGCAGCACAGTAAAAGTCTACAATGAAGTGATCAATAAGTCTCTGTCGCAATATCCTGAATTTGAATGTTCTCAGGTAGTCTCGCCAGAGTTTTTTCTCGGCTGGGGTTGGATTTTGGCGAAGGGATTTGGCTCTGGCTACCAGGCGCGAATCATAGGGAAGATGGAATTGTGTAGTATTGAGGTTTCGGTTGCTTGATGTTGGTAATGCCATTTTTTTTAATAATCAATTGAAAAGGGTAAATTTGAGTCTATTTACCTCCTCTTAAAATAGGATTAGAGAAGATTTAATCCGGTTCCCCCATGTAACAAAAAGCGAAGTATCTTTGGGTCTCCCCCTTAAAAAGGGGGGACTTTGAATCCGGTTCCCCCCTTTTTAAGGGGGGCTAGGGGGGATCTCTTCTCAAGTAGCGATTATTGACATCAGTTTATGGCTTTCTCTGTTCAGTTTAGATCCCCCTAAATCCCCCTTAAAAAGGGGGACTTTGAATAAATCCGGTTCCCCCGTGCAAAAAACGCTCTCGCATCCCCTGGTCTCCCCCGTGCAAAAAACGCTCTCGCATCCCCTGGTCTCCCCCGTGCAAAAAACGCTCTCGCATCCTCTGGTCTCCCCCGTGCAAAAAACGCTCTCGCATCCCCTGGTCTCCCCCGTGCAAAAAAAGCGAAGCATCCTCTGGTCTCCCCCGTGCAAAAAACGCTCTCGCATCCCCTGGTCTCCCCGTGCAACAAGAGCGAAGCATCCTCTGGTTTCCCCCTTTTTAAGGGGGACGGAAGGGGGATCTATAAGGGGGACTTTTAGTGCTATGTTTGTGTAGATTTCGCTTAAGGTTCGTTAAAGTTATAACCAATGACAAAGAACTAATGCTCCTTAACTAATAAAGTTACAGCATAAGCCGCTATTCCTTCTTCTCGTCCCACAGGTCCTAATTTCTCATTGGTGGTGGCTTTAATCCCGATTTGATCGGGTTGTAATGCTAAAGTCATGCTGAGGCGATCGCGCATGGTTTTGATGTGGGGCTTCAGCTTGGGACGTTCGGCGACGATTACCGAGTCAATATTGCTAATCTGCCAACCCTGCGATCGCACGAGCTGATTCACCTGACTCAATAACTCTAGACTATCGGCTCCTGCCCATTTTGGGTCGGTGGGGGGAAAATAATGACCAATATCTCCCAGACTCAATGCGCCTAGCATGGCATCCATTATCGCATGGGTTAGGGCATCCGCATCACTATGCCCTAGCAATCCGAGTTCGTGGGGAATGTTTACACCCCCTAGAATCAAAGGGCGTCCTTTCTCTAGTTTATGGATATCGTAACCGTTACCAATCCGGATAGTCATTGCTTTTTCCCCCAGGTTCACCTCAATAATTTACCAAATCCCCATCCTTACCCAACTTACCCCATGACTAATCCCTAACCACGATTTTCTTTATCAACTCTTTACCAAACCGATTGATTTTTAAAATCATAGTAAATTTTTGCCACTTTTTCCAGAAATTAAGCGTCAAACCCTTCAAATTTATCAATAGCAAGCTATTCTCAGTAATAAGAGTGACAACACCCCTTTAAGTTTAAATAATCTTTCAACCTCGTTTAGGGTTGTCTACTTATAAATTTTATCGCCGTTGAATTGGGCCAAACGCTGAAACCTTTAACGACGATTTATTATCCGTTTCTCAGAACCAGCAACCTTATCTTGAAATTGCTCATTGTACTCAAGCTAACCCTCCTATGAAACCGCAACACCATCGAATTCCCGAAGAGCAAGCCCAAGACGTTTTGATGCGAGCTGCTCAACTCTATGCTCAGCACAACCAAAGTTATTCTGCACAAGAGCTAATCGATGCTGGAACCGAAGCCCAAATTCCACCAGAGTTTATGGAAGAGGCGATTAATCAGATTGAGTTAGAAAATATCCAAGCTGAGGCTCAACTCCGGAAAGCTAAACGCGGTAAACCCTTATTTATGGGATTCGCGATTTGTCTTCCTTTATTAATCGCCCTTGGCGTAGCCGGATGGTTGTTGCCGAGAAATAGTGTAACCAATGCCGCCGTCAGTCAGTCAGCCCAGACAAACCAGGCGATATCCCCCCTAAGTAACCTCAGTTCTGCCACTATAGCGCCGAGTAACTTTAAATGTGCTGGCTTAACCCTCAATGGCGCTGATTTGAGTGGTAAAAATCTCAAGGATGCCGATTGTACCAATGCCGATTTAGCCAATGCTAATTTGACCAATACCAATCTCGAAGGGGCAAATCTGAGTCATTCTAACTTAGAAAATGCTAATTTAAATGGCGTTAATCTCAAAGGAGCAGATTTAGCTGGAGCGAATTTAGCCGGGGCAAACCTAGACAGCGCGAACCTAGAAGGCGCGAACCTGAGTAATACAGATTTAAGCAATGCCAATCTCAACAACGCCACTATCACAGGAACGGATATGGCTGGAGCTAACTTAGACGGGGCGAACTTGAATAACGCTCAAAAATAAGCGGTTCCCCATAGTGGGAGCATCTTGCTCCCTGGATGTTGCTCCCTGGATGTTGCTCCCCCAGCTCCCAGACGTACCATGCTACGTCTCTAGATTGCTCTCCTAGTGCAAGAATGCAGAAATAACTGAGCAGTTAACAGCTCCCCCTGCTCCCCCTGCTCCCCCTGCTCCCCCTGCTCCCCCTGCTCCCCCTGCTCCCCCTGCTCCCCCTGCTCCCCCTGCTTCATCGTGTCTACAAAGCTGCTCAAGTATTTTTGCCGCGCTGCACTAGCTCCCCCACCACTCTTGCCGAGGGAGGTGGCAAAATGTTCTCTAGCAACTGTTGTAGATTCGCTGACTTGTTAAGCTTCTTTAAGGATAAACTGAAACAGACCTACGTGAATCTACTTACCGCAACCTCAACATTATGAAAGAGCTTGACCTGAAAAAGACCATTGACGTACTCAACACCATTATGGAGTTTGAGTTGGCTGGCGTCGTGCGTTATACTCATTACTCCTTGATGGTGATTGGTCCTAACCGAATTCCGATTGTAAACTTTTTTAAGACACAGGCTAGCGAGTCTCTGCTCCACGCTCAACAGGTGGGAGAAATTATCACAGGCTTAGAAGGTCATCCCAGCCAAAAGATTGCGCCCATCGAGGAAACCTACCAACATTCCGTGCAGGATATTTTGCAGGAAAGCCTTAATCATGAGAAAAAAGCATTAGATCTCTATAAAGACCTTCTGCATATCGTGGAAGATGCATCCGTGTACCTAGAGGAATTTGCCCGTGGTCAAATTGGTCAGGAAGAAATGCACAACGTAGAGATTAAGAAAATGCTGCGTGACTTTAGCTTGTAAAGTATTTTGCAGTTAAGGAGAAACATCATGCGACCTAATGACACACTACTTTTTGCAGGACGGGATTTTGCTTTTGAGGCAAAGCTTAAATCAATATCAGACAATTACTGGAAATCAAAGGAGACAGCTAAACCAGATTCACCAACTATTAGCAAATCAAGACCAGAGATAGAAAGGAGTAATTTTTTTAAGGATGACTACCGCAAAACGTTATATGAATGTAATAGTTGGGATTACGACGATGCTAATAAGTATTGTGGATACTTAGCGCGTGAATATAACGGTAGTCGATTTGGTTCTTATCCTCTATGTGATGATTATGGTGAAGATTCATCGCCATAATTATTTAGCTACTGGGATAGTAAATTTCCTAGGCATTAACTAATCTAAGTAGAAAGTATCTCCATAGCAGAGTAAGCCGTTATGGAGGTATCTTAACAAAGCTAATTTCCTAAATATTTAGTTCAGTAGTAGATGCATCCTGATTCTCTATGTAAGCTCGTTCTTACTAACTTCCGCAGAGCTTAATCATTACATTACTTACAATCCTTAGCTGCTAGATTAATTTCTGCATTACCTAAATTCAACTCATCATCAGTAAAGCTAGGTCTATGAGCTAACATTCCCATTTTTACTTGTACTGGATTTGCTTTACCTGCTTTAAAGACTTCACAGTAATTTTCATACCCTTGCTTACTATCTTCTTCACCTCCTAAATCTACATAGACTTGTTCATTGAATTTATAACCCATCTTCTTCTTAATCTTGTCTGTATGGCTGAGTATCATTTATTCATCAGTATTAAAACAGTTCAGGCAAGGTTGGTTTTGAACATACAACTCCAGCATAATTTTCATATAAAGTTTGCACATCATGACCAGTTATTTCAGCAACTACAACAGGATTCATTCCAGCTTCTAGGCAATGCGAGATAAATGTATGACGTGTATTGTAAGGCTTTCTATGCTCAATTCCTGCTTGTTTTAGGCATTTTTTCCAAGCTCTCTGACTAAAGTTATGGTCATCAATTGCATTACCTTCCGGGCTAGGGAATACTAAATCATCAGGTTTAGCATCGCCTGGTTTAATTGATTGCAGCATTTTTTTTAGCTTGTCATTAACAGGGATTATTCGAGCTTTATTAGTTTTAGTAGACTTATGAACGCCGCGAGTTATAGTTTCACCAATCCAGATAGTAGAAAATTCATTAGAAATATGCTTCCATCTTAAGCCTATTGCTTCGCCAGTCCTTACGCCAGTAGCAAAAAGGAATTGCACATAATTTGTATAGTGCTTGTAATGTTTATTTGTTTTAAATGATTCTATAATTATGAGAATTTCATCTTTGCTGAAAGGTTTACAAGGTTGTTTGGGTGGGACTTTTATTCTTTCCTGTAGCTCTTTCCAAGGATTGTATTGAGTAATTTGCTTAGTCTTTGACCAGTCCCAACAAGCATTTAGTAAACATAGATAAATTTTGATAGTAGATGCTGACATTGATTGCTCAAGATATTGAACGAAACCTTCAGCGTTATCTAGACTGACAAATTCTGCCACCTTGTTGGCATCAAAATAGCTATCAAGATATTTTATCACTACTTGATATTTTTGTTTAATAGTACGTTTTGATACAGTTTTAATTTTGTACTCTGTGAATGCAGTAAACAGTTGATGAACTGTCATTCTTGCCTGTGTTGGTTTAGTTTCGTAGACACTGGCATATCCTTTTATATCTTGAGGCTTGTATTTAGCTAGAGTAGAGTCAAAGCGTTCATACTTGATGTCAGACTCAATCAATTGAGCCTTAGCTTCAGCCAGTTTCCGGTTTTCTTTAGTATCTGATAATCCTAGAGATAAGCTGTAACGTTGTCCTGCCACTCGCCAGCGTAGTCTTAGTCTGTCTCTGAAGTTTTCTACTACCACAGTGCCTTTTGAAGCCTTAGAAGCGGTTCCAGTAGATGTAATGGCTCTCATTGGGTATCTAATCTTGGGTATCATATTTCTGTACTCTAATTCATGATACCCAATTGATACCCGAAAAACAACTAAGACACCCAGATTTTGTACGATGACTCTGGATGTCTCAATTAAGCTATAAGCTTACAAGCCTTATAGTACTATAGACTTCTCAAAAGCCCGTGACGAGGATTGAACTCGTGACCTCACCCTTACCAAGGGTGTGCTCTACCACTGAGCTACACGGGCATCATCATAGACGTTTCTCATACACACACTCTATAAAATAGAGCAATGTGGTGGGCCGGGTTGGATTTGAACCAACGTAGGCGTAGCCAGCGGATTTACAGTCCGCCCCCATTAACCACTCGGGCACCGACCCATTTCGTTCACAGTTACCCATACTAGCACAACTTTTTATTTATGCTCAACTTTTTTTCGGACGCCCCCGTTTCAGCCATCTGAGCCATCTCCTCCAAGGGCGGGTTTTACCCCGCCCCTACACCCCGGCTTCCAGACAGAGGTTCCACGCCTTACGTCTCTACTTTCCCTTGTAGTAGCACCATCTCACCCATCTGCTCAATCTCATCCATCTCGGCGTTTGGTATCAGAAATAACAATTGCTCGGCTAAGCTGGCTCTATTATCGCAGCTTAACCTTGTTTATCTCTATCAACGAACGGAATTAGCCGAGGAATCTTTATACAAATGGTTAGAAGATTAGGGCGACGTAAATTTTTGATCTATGGCGGTGCCGCGTTAGGAACCAGTATTCTCCTCAAAGCCTGTAGTGAACCGCCGGCAGATACCACCGTAGATGCGACAACGCCTGACTCGGCGGTGGGTGGTAGTAGTGGCGAGACGATAAAAGTCGGAATTCTCCACTCCCTGAGCGGCACAATGGCAATTAGTGAAAAAAGTGTTGTCGATGCTGAACAACTCGCCATTGAGGAAATCAACGCCGCCGGTGGTATTCTCGGTAAGCAGATTGAAGCGATTGTGGAAGATGGTGCCTCAGATTGGCCCACGTTTGCTGAGAAAGCGAGAAAGCTAATTGACCAAGATAAGGTCGTTTCCGTTTTTGGTTGCTGGACTTCTGCAAGCCGCAAGGCGGTATTGCCTGTCTTTGAAGAGAAAAAACATCTGCTCTGGTATCCTGTGCAGTACGAGGGTCAGGAGTGTTCTAACAACATCTTCTATACAGGCGCTGCTCCCAATCAGCAGATTGAGCCAGCCGTGGATTGGTTGCTGGAGAATAAGGGCAAAAAATTCTTCCTGATTGGTTCTAACTACGTGTTCCCTCAAACCGCCAACACGATTATTAAGGCACAGCTAAAAGAACTCGGTGGCGAGACGGTTGGCGAAGATTATTTAGAGCTAGGGGAGACAGAAGTTACCCCAGTTATTACTAAAATCCGTGCCGCGTTACCAGAAGGGGGCGTTATCTTCAATACCCTCAACGGGGATAGTAATGTGGCATTCTTCAAACAGCTACAGGGTGCAGGTTTGACACCCGACAAGTATCCGGTTATGTCTGTCAGTATCGCTGAAGAAGAAGTCAAGGCGATTGGGTCCGAATACCTCAAAGGTCAGTATGCGGCTTGGAACTACTTCCAAACCGTTGACACACCACGAAACCAGGAGTTTGTCAAGGCATTTAAGGCAAAATATGGTGAAGACCGAGTGACCAATGACCCGATGGAAGCCGCCTATATTGGGGTTTACTTGTGGAAGCAAGCGGTTGAACAAGCGGGAACGGCTGATGACTTAGAAGCTGTCCGCAAAGCGGCTTATGGTCAGAAATTTGAAGCCCCAGAAGGGATGGTGACCATGAATCCTAACCATCACCTCTCGAAAGTGGTGCGGATTGGTCAAGTGGGAGACGATGGTTTGTTTGAAATTGTCAATGAGACAGAAGCCGCCGTCGCACCGATTCCCTGGAATCAATTTGTGGCTGAAACTAAAGGGTATGGTTGTGATTGGTCTGATCTGAGTAAGGGTGGTCAATACAAGTTATAAGACGTATAACCTCTGGAGGTGGCAGACAGGGAACAGGAAAGATAGGGGAGTCGGGGCGGGCGCAAGTCCCCTCCTTGGTGAGGCAAGAAACGATAATAGTGAAAAGAGCCCCTACACAATAAAAAATCAACTATCAATAATCAACGTAGAAAATTGTGCTAGCAGGACTTTTAGATAGTCTCTATGGCGGTATCAGTATTGGCGCTGTTCTCTTAATTGCAGCCCTAGGATTAGCCATTGTGTTTGGACTCATGGGTGTGATCAACTTGGCGCACGGCGAGTTGATGATGCTGGGTGCTTATACGACCTTTGTTGTCCAAAATGGGTTCAAGTCTCTGGGGGAACCCTGGTTTGAAACTTATATCATCTTTGCCGTACCGATCGCGTTTCTGGTTACCGCCGCTGTGGGATTGGTTCTCGAACGGGGCGTAATCCGCTTTCTGTACGGGCGCCCCCTGGAAACTTTGCTAGCAACGTGGGGTGTTAGCCTAATTTTGCAGCAGTTTATCCGCAGCGTAAATTGGGTGATGGTGATTGGTATTTTCCTATTTTGCCTGCTGTTTTTTGGGGCGCTGTGGGTGCTGTCTCGTCGGGCAGATTTTCCGAGGATTCGCTCTTGGGCAATACCAACAATGCTGGTACTATCCTTAGGGATTGTCTTTACCATTGGCAAGGTTTTAGGTGAAACCTTTGCCCTGGCGACGACTAAACCTTGGTTTGGCACTCAGGGTGTCGATGTAACTGCACCAACTTGGTTACGGGGAGGGTGGTTAGTTGAGTTACCCGCAGGCAGTTTTCAGTTATCTTATGTCCGACTATTTATTATTGGGCTAACTATTCTTTGCATTACGGGAATTTACCTATTCTTACAGCGTTCAGCTTGGGGATTACGAATTCGCGCTGTGACTCAAAATCGGAGTATGAGCGCTTGTTTGGGTATTCCTACGGGTAAGGTTGATGCTTTAACTTTTGCCATTGGTTCGGGATTAGCAGGAGTGGCGGGTTGTGCGATTAGTTTGCTGGGTTCAGTGAGTCCCAATACAGGTCAGAATTATGTCGTCGATACGTTCATGGTGGTGGTGGTTGGCGGCGTTGGTAAATTGGTAGGTTCGATTGTGGCGGCGTTAGCGATTGGGACAATTAATTACCTGATTGGTTCAGGAATACTGGCTTTGCTCTTTCAGCCAATTGAGCCGTTATTTGATTTGTTTACCTTTTTTGCCACCACCAGTATGGCAAAGGTGATGGTGTTTGCCCTAATTATTATTTTCCTGCAAATTAGACCGGGCGGTATTTTCCCGCAGAAGGGACGCTCCTATGAATTGTAATGACGAATGACAAATGATATCTGACTCAGTAATTGAAATTCCTGGAATAGAGCGACGGCGACAGCGTCGTCGATCACTGCTGATTGAAGTGGGTGTGGTTACTCTCATCGCCCTGGTGTTGATTATTGTCATACCGTTGGCGCTGTCTGACTTTCGCCTGAGCTTGTTGGGGCGATTTTTGGCATTGGCGATCGCCGCCTTGGCAATTGACTTGATTTGGGGCTATACCGGACTCTTGAGTCTGGGTCATGGCATCTTTTTTGCCCTGGGGGGTTACGCTTTGGCAATGCATCTGAAATTAGCCCCCCTAGAAGGCGATACTTTGCCAGAATTTATGAGTCTCTACGGTGTGGATACATTACCCTGGTTTTGGCAACCGTTTAATTCTTTTGGGTTTGCTGTTTTTGCCGTTATTGTTGTTCCAGCTATCGTCGGGGGCTTATTTGGCTATCTTGTCTTTCGTAACCGGATTCGAGGCGTTTATTTCTCCATCCTCACCCAAGCCGCAACCATTATATTTTTCAATTTCTTCAATGGTCAGCAGAAACTATTTAATGGTACGAATGGTTTAACCAATTACCAAACCTTGCTGGGTGCTAATGTGAATGACGACCGAACCCAGTTTATATTTTATACCATTACAATCCTGTTGCTGATCATATCTTATGCCATCAGTCGCTGGCTGACTCAGGGTCGTTTTGGACGCTTACTGGTGGCGATTCGCGATGATGAAAGTCGGGTAAGGTTTTCGGGCTACAATCCCACCGGTTTTAAGGTTCTAGTTTTTGCTATTTCTGCGGGGTTGGCGGGAATCGCTGGTGGGATGTTCACCCTGCAAACGGGTATTGTTTCACCGAAAGCGATGGATATTGCCTTCTCGATTGAAATGGTGATTTGGGTGGCGGTTGGTGGTCGAGCCACACTCGTGGGGGCAATTTTAGGGGCGCTGGTGGTCAATTTTGCGAAAAGCATTTTAAGTGAAAACTTTGCCGAAAGTTGGTTATTTTTCCAAGGGGGATTATTTTTGTTGGTGGTAACGGTGTTGCCAAACGGAATTGTCGGTTGGTGGCGGTATTCCGGTTATCAGGGGTTGCTTAGTTTATTCGGTAAGCGTAAAGAAGTGATTACTTATCCCAGTTTAGAAGAAGACCCAGAGGTGCAGCGAGAACGAGAGGAAATTAGTCATTAGTCAAAACACTGATTTCACGGATTTCTTGGAGATTGAGGTAGGGGAGTGAGAGGTTAGTCACACACGGATGACACTGAAAGGTTAATTCCCTATAGTTGTCATTTGTCCTTTGTTATACTCGCTTCCGAAAAGAAGCAAGCTACGTCCTTTGTCCTGGGTTAGCTAAACGTTTGCCAACTATGAATCAACCGATATTATCAATTGAAGATTTAACCGTTAGTTTTGATGGCTTTAAAGCACTCAATAACCTCAACTTCAGTATGGATACTGGAGAGTTACGGGTGATTATTGGACCTAATGGTGCGGGAAAAACTACGTTTCTTGATGTGATCACGGGAAAAGTACAACCAACCCGGGGGAGAGTTCTGTTTAAAGGACAAAATCTGCGGCGCAAATCTGAACATAAGATTGTGCAGATGGGTATTGGTCGTAAATTTCAAACGCCGCGAGTTTATCTAAATCTAACGGTTCGAGAGAATTTAGATTTAGTCTGTAATCGCCATAAAAATGTTTTTTCGACTCTCTTTGGTCGTCCGGCTGCATCGGAACAACGCAGGGTGTCAGGATTATTAGAAACGATTGGTTTAGTTCCTAAAGCCGATTTACAAGCTGATTTACTCTCCCATGGGGAAAAGCAACGGTTAGAAATTGGTATGTTAGTGGCGCAATCCCCGGATTTATTGCTTGTCGATGAACCTGTGGCTGGGTTAACGGATGAAGAGACGGGAAATATTGCCGAATTACTAATCGCCCTGGCTGAAAGTCATTCGATTATTGTGATTGAACATGATATGGAATTTGTGCGGCTGATTGCCCGTAAGGTGACGGTACTCCATGAGGGTTCGGTGTTATGTGAAGGCAGTATCGATGAGGTGCATAATGACCCCCGTGTTATTGAGGTGTATTTAGGACGAGAGTCCTCGATTAGCGCTGATCAAATGAAACTGCTGCGAATTGTGACAGCGATGGCTTGGTCTGATGGGGATTTAGCGCCTGAAGAAGCCCAGTTAATTATCTCTCGATTGAGTCAATTGTTTTCGCCTGATAGTGAAGAACAGGAAAAATTACAAACAGAACTACGGGATTATCTAGCGGCAAATGTTGATATTGATGAATTGGTTGCTCAAATTGAAAGTCCTGAAGAACGGGAGTTGATTCTGAAGTTGGGTTATGAGGTGATTAATGTTAGCGCCCGCACGCCGAATGAACCGACGATTAATCAACAAGAAGCAGCCGCTTATAAAGAACTGGTGAAACTTCTGGATTTACCGGAAGCTGTGGTAAATCGCTTAGAAGCAGATACCGCCGATTCGTTGTGATTGAGGGATAGATTCACAAAATATGTTTTTTGTCAAATTTATTTCTAAATAAGCTCAAAAAATTTTGTCATTGGGGTATGCTTGTATTTTGGGAGTTTTGCCGACGCTAGGGAAGAAAATGACGCCAGACTAAGGGTTTAAAGCCTGTGTCTTGGCAAATTAACTACAATTATCCTATGTTACCATGCTATACAAATTTTAATATATCATACTACAGCTAAATAACAACGTCAAATTGGGCTTTTCCAGGGACTGCTGCTGCCCAGTCAAAATTCCCTAACATTTACAAAATCAAATAGTAAACTTTAAACTGAAAAGTTTTATTTATAATAGCTTTAACCTATAATACCAGTTCAGTTATCGGTGGGGAGGGCGGGTTTTGGGGAAATGTTATCGGTGAATAGCGGAATTTAGTCCCTAAACCAGCCCCGACAATTGACTTTGAAACAAGGCTCAGGGAATAATTTTTACGTCTTGCGATCGCGAACTGTGGTTAAACCCAGCGATGCTCTAAGATAGTTCCTAAACTTAACAATCCTCAATAATGTTTGAGCGATGCTGCACTACACTAAGAATACTAATTCAAGGCTTCTAGCTATGAGTCAAACTGACCAAGTAATATCTAAAATCGATCATCAATCCTCAACTCAGCTAATGCTGCAAATTAGGGATGTGAATGTGTATTATGGCGAAAGTCACATTCTGCGGGATGTGGATTTAACTGTACCCGTCGGACAAATGGTTTGCCTGATTGGACGCAACGGTGTGGGCAAAACAACCCTATTGAAAACGATTATGGGGTTGCTCAAACATCGAACGGGTACAATTACCTTAGCCGAGCAACCGATTACCCATAAATCCCCCGATCAACGGGCAAAATTAGGAATTGGTTATGTCCCCCAAGGACGGGAGATTATTCCGCGCTTAACGGTAAAAGAAAATCTGCTGTTGGGGTTGGAAGCCTGTCGTCAGGGTAGAGGGAACAAAGCTGAGATTCCTGAAGAGATTTTTAGCTTATTTCCCGTTTTAGAATCCATGCTATCTCGCATGGGGGGAGATTTAAGTGGAGGACAACAGCAACAACTTGCGATCGCGCGGGCTTTAATGGGGAAACCGCGATTACTGGTGTTGGATGAACCCACAGAAGGAATTCAACCCTCGATTATCTTAGAAATTGAAGCCGCTATCCGTCAGATTGTCAAGTCTACAGGGATTTCTGTGCTGCTGGTGGAACAGCATCTGCATTTTGTCCGACAAGCGGATTGGTACTACGCGATGCAAAAGGGAGGTATTGTCGCATCGGGTTCAACTCGTGAACTAAGTCCTCAAGTGATTCAGCGGTTTTTAGCGGTTTAATCGTCCTTTGTTAAGCAACATGGGAGACGGTAAGATGAGGGACATAGAGGAGATGGGGAGATGGGGAGAATATTTACAATCCCAAATTGTGTTATGACTGAAACATCAAATTCACAGGATTGACATCTGAAAATTCTAATTTAGATGGGCAAAGGGTGTTTTGTCTAGAGTAGAACAATGACGGTATTATGTTTGTTTTATGCATCACTCAGAATCGGGTATTATTTCTCATCATCCAGGTATGGCGACTCCTTCCGCGCCAGCGCGTCGCTTCCGTCTGTTTGCTAATCCTGGACTCTGGATCAATCGTATCAGCCGTCGTTGGAGTATTCATCAAAAAATTGGTTCTGGCTATTTTTTAGCGGTAAGTATTGCTGTTTTAGGAACGGCGACGGGATTAATCGTGGGAGAACATTATGATGATCGCGCCAGAGAGTCGTTAGAAATTACCCAGGAACGACTGGGTATGTTGAGAAGTTTAGAAAAATCTTTTTTCACTATTCAATTGTACCAAGAACGACTAGCTTATTTATCAGAAAATCAGCTAGTAGAAGCTGATAATCTTAGGGGATTAAATGAAGCTTTAATAAAAACCGATAATCAACTCGCACAATTACAATTTCATTTAAAAAATCATCGTCAATTACCAAGGGATTATAGGAACTCCTCAAAAGAACTATTGAATTATTGTGATCGGGGTTTAGACACCTATCATCAGGTCGTTAGCTCTATTTTAGCAAGACTTAATTATGAAATGCTTAATCCCAGCCAAATGCAAGGGATTCAACCTTTTTTGGTAACAACCTTTAAAAGCGAACTGATTCCCCAATTTGAAACAATTTCAGCAAGTTTAGACAAGCTGGTTCGCTTAACTGAAATTCAACAACAGCAGGCAAAGGCTAAATTTAAGGACGCTAAGATATTACGGGCTAGCATCATTGCTGGAAGTATGATGCTATCGATAGGAATTGCGGCTGTTTTAGCCATCTATACCAGTCGCGCGATCGCACGTCCGATTCAAGCAGTAACCCGCATTGCCGAACAAGCCACTCACGACGGCAATTTTGACCTGCAAGCCTCGGTGACAACTGAGGATGAAATCGGAGTGTTAGCCACATCTCTAAATCATCTGATTCAACGAGTCGCTACCCAAATTCACGACTTACAGCAAGCCCAAGCGCAACTGATTCAAAGTGAAAAAATGTCTAGCTTGGGACGGATGGTAGCTGGACTTGCCCATGAAATTAATAATCCGGTGAATTTTATTCATGGTAATCTGACCTATGCCCAAGACTATACTCATGATCTTCTAGAACTGTTGCATCTATATCAGCAGCATTATCCCCATCCTTCGGCAGAGATTCAAACTAAACTTGATCAAATTGATTGGCAGTTTATTTGTGAAGATTTTCCCAAAATCATGAATTCCATGCAAGTGGGAACTGAACGCATCCGCCAAATTATTTTATCCTTACGAAATTTCTCTCGCCTAGATGAAGCAGACATGAAACAAGTCGATATTCATGAAGGCATTGAGAATACAATTTTAATTTTAAATTCTCGCCTAAGTCGGGGTATGGAAGTGATTAAACACTATGGGCAGATTCCTTTAATTGAATGCTATCCGGCTCAGCTCAATCAAGTTTTTATGAATATTATAAACAATGCTATTGATCAACTAAGCAGCGAGCCAGGATTGAGCAAACTGCAGATTATTATTCAAACCCAGCACGTTGCTCCTAATCAAGTTGAAATCAAAATCCGGGATACAGGTTCTGGGATTCCTCCAGAAATTAAACCTAAAATATTCGATCCATTTTTTACAACCAAGCCGGTGGGACAAGGAACGGGAATGGGTCTAGCTATCTCCTATCAGATTATTCAGAAACATCAGGGAAAAATAGAGGTGATTTCAGAATTAGGTCAGGGTTCAGAGTTTGTCGTCAGCTTACCGATAAAACCTGGATAAATCCGTGAATTATACAGTATGCGATCACAATAACTCTCCTTTTTACTTAGACTTTGAACTGAGAAATGATTATAATTGTGATGGGAGTTTCTGGCTCTGGCAAATCTAGGGTGGGTCAAACTTTAGCTCAACGCTTGGGATGGCAATTTCGGGATGCTGATGATTTTCATACTCAAGCCGCAAAAGATAAAATGAAACAAGCCATACCCCTAAACGATCAAGACAGACAACCCTGGTTAGAGGCGATGCGAGTGGCAATGGATCAGTGGCTAATGGCAGATGAAAATACAGTATTAGCTTGTTCGGCGCTCAAGTCAAGTTATCGTCAAATTTTAGGTATTCAAGATGCACGAGTCCAGTTTATTTACCTGCAAGGTAGCTTTAAACTCATTTATAAACGGCTCAAACATCGCCAAAACCACTTTATGCATGAAAGCCTGCGGCAAAGTCAATTTGAAACATTGGAAGAACCGACTCCCTCTGAAGCAATCTACATTGACGCTTCCCAATCTCCAGAGGCAATTGTTCAAAGCGTGATCAATAAGTTGAACCTGGACTAAATTTTGCTCATCGTTGATTGTTGATTCTGTTCCCTGCTCCCTCGCCTCACCACAAAACTTATTCAGCAACCCCTAATTACCTTCCCCATTTCCCGGCGAACAATCGGGTAACTCACTAGCGGGAACCACTGAATCGGAACTAGCAAATCCTTGCAATTTTTGTTTATAATCAAGTAACTGTTGCCGAACCTCTTGTGAGTCAGTCTGACCAATCGTCTGACCAATCATCCGATTGACAACATTAATCGCTTGTGACCAGTTTTGGGTACAGACAGCTTGTCGCAATTGGGCATTGAGGATAGATCGAGGGGGACTAACTGTTCCAGTAACACCTCCCGCCAGTCGGACGGAATTTGGCAAAGATTTTTCTTTTTCAGTGGTGATTGTGTCATGTTCTTGGTGAGGTGTACCGGGTATTAAGACAGTGAAATTACCTGGGGCTGAGGAAAAGGGTTTCCCAATGGATTGGGCGACTTGAATCGGGGGTTCAGCATGCCCGATTTCCGGTACTAAAGAGTCACTTACCAGCAAGGTGGTGATCAAGAATGGGAGTAGTAGTTTGGTATTCACGGTTCTATTTCTTTAGCAAGGCTATCAGCATCACTTTAGCCCAAAAAAGACTCATACAAAAATACAAAAAAGGCGCACTGTTGGTAGTGCGCCCTGGCTTATTCATTAGTAACAGAGGCATAAGTTTGAGAATCCTGCCACAGCTTAGAGAGAAAAAACTCGGTGCGATCACTCAACTTGACTACAAACACACCCTCTTCACCATTAGGATTGGATGTCATCCAGTTGCCTTTGAGGGTGACTTCGATATAGTCAGCATCACAAATCGATAGGGAAATGTCATCGATTGTTTGTTGCCGAACCGCCTTTTCTAAGTCAGCCAACTGAGGCATATCGGCAGGCAGTAAAAACGAAGCAGTGCTAGATCCAACCCAGAGGCTGGATGCGGCTCGCAGCGCCAACATGACTCGGGAAGTCACCCATTCCTCTAGAGAACCCGATAGACGCTCTAGGTAAAAGCCATTTTCAGTATAAGTAAGTTTCAGCATGACCTGTATTCTCCTATTATTCCAGGTGTACGTGCTGTTCGCGCCAGAACTGTTCGGCAAAAGCCACAGTGGGATGCATGGGCGCTTTAGGCTGGGTGAGTAAAGTCATTCCCGCTTGCTCAGGTGCGCGATCGCCTTTTCGACTATTGCACTGTTCGCAGGCAGTAACTACATTGTCCCAACGATGGTTTCCGCCCTTAGAACGGGGGATAACGTGGTCGAGGGTGAGCCGTTTGGGGCTACCACAGTATTGGCAACGATGCTTGTCCCGGCGCAAGACTTCCCGGCGATTCACAGGGGGGACTTTCCAGACGCGATCGCAATTAGCTTTGGTCAAGCGAATCTGTTCAGGGACAAGCAGGACTAAGCTGGGTGAATGCACTGGATATCCTTGACCATTACACCAATCTAGCGGTTCGGCTTTCCCAGTAACCAGGAGCGTCACCGCCCGCTTCATGTTGACTCGACTCAGGGGTAGGTAGTTCTTAGAGAACACCACCACTGAGCGCCTTAATCTTTCAGTTACACTCGTCACGCTTTTTACTCCTTGGGATAAGAAACCCCGCTGCTGTTTGAGTCAGAGCGGGGGATTGGAAAAACGTTATGGTTTTCTTGTCCTATATCGGTACGGCTTGGATGCGCCTGTACCTCCCGCTTTTGTGATCCGGTTTTGGATTGATGGTTGTTAAATGCTCGGCGTCAAAATTAAATAGGTTGCCGATTTTGGCTGTACCTGGTTCTATCGAGGGATATCCATCCCCAATAAAAAACTCCACCGACAAACCTGCTGAGCGCCAATCGCCGAGGCGACTGGTATCAGGGCAAGTGGTGGAGATGGATAGATGAAGGCTCACAGAAGGTAATTTGTTTCAATACGGCTTTTTAAATACTACACTTGTATTACGAACCTGTCCACATAGTTGAGGAAAAAAACATGATACGTGCCATTCCTAGGACTTCAACCACTGACATGGAAGTAACCAGCATCCGCTTGGAGAGGGAGTTAAAGGAGAAGCTCAAAGATCTTTCTGGCAACCAAGGCTATCAAGCCCTGATTCGAGATATCCTCTGGAATTATGTCCAGCATAAATCGGGGGATTATCGACCCAACTTTTGCGAATCGGATATCAGAGTCAGCATTCCGGCTACCGCGCAGCAAGAAGAGCGGTGTGTACTCACGGGCAAATTTATTCAACCCCAGGAACCCATGTTATTAGGACTGACGTTTAACGGCGATATGGTACCCCTCAGTCTGGAGAGTATGCCGCAGGAGACATCTAGAGCTAAAGCGGCGCGTTAGGCATCCACCTATTCAAAATGCGCTATCTGTAGGGACACGACATGTCGTGTCCCTACAAGAGGTTTCCTTTTATTCTCTTAAACAGAAGCGCTACAGTTTCTCAATCTCTTCTCTAGTAAGTCCTGTTGCTTCTGTGATTGTGTCAATATCAGTCCCTTTTTGTTTTAAGATTCTGGCTATGTTAATCTTTGCTTGCTGTTTGCCTTGCTCTATACCCTCCTCAATTCCCTCTAATCTTCCCTCTGAACGCGAACCTTCTATCAGGCTGATTTCATAACGCTGATTCTCCATAAATCTCAGGTAGTTCGCTCTTTCTTCTTCGCTCAAGCTATCGACGAGTAAATTTTCCTTCGCTTCCGCTAAACCTTGGGCTGTAAATTCCTCTTTGATTTGGCTCTTTTTCAAGAAATATATCCATTCGTCTAAGGTTGTTTTTGCTATGTCGTTAAAATTGTTGACTTTAATCACATAATATTCGGGAAAAATCTCATAGACGTCTTGAATCTTAAACAGCTTCTGCTGGTTTATTGATAGACCCAACCTGTCTTCTAAGTGAAGACCACAAAAATCTAATTTTCCTTTGTAAATATAATCATCCCCCTGTCCCAGAGAAAAGTAGACGACATTCACTGAATAAACTTTTTTGACCTTCCCATAAGGCTCCCCTTTTTCCAGGAAGTCAGTAATTAATCTCGCAGTGCCATAGAGCATCCGATGGAAATAATCTTGCTCTGTATTGTTTTGCACTTCAATGAGAATCAATTCCCCCTGGTCATTTTCAGCCAGAATATCGACTCGATTTAGCTTGTCATCCTCCGCTTGTTGATTGCTTTCACCTTCGAGTATTGATTGGATCTTGATTGGTTTCCCCAATAACTCACTCAAGAAACCTGCCAAAACACCATAATTAGCTTTGTTTCTCAGTAATTTTTTAATCGCCCAATCAAATCTGATGTGTGTTTGGCGCATAACGGCATTGATGGGAACGTTTACTTAGTATATTGTGACAGATTTAGCCCTAATGATTCAAGATACAGCGCTTTGCGCTGTAATAAAGTACAGTAAATAAAAGTCCCCCTTCGCATCCTCACCCCCAACACTTTCAACTTCCTCCACCGCTTCCGGTAACGTCACCGTCTCGCCCACAATCGCTTCAACTCCCCCATTCCCCTCGGACATTTCCCCAATTGCCGACTCCGTTGCTGTCGGTGGAACAGATTTATCCGTATCCGTCCCCTCCTCCTCTATAAAATATCCCCTCAACTCAAGACGCAAAATCTTCCGGTTAAAGGTGGAGATCGTCTTTCGTCATTTGTAAGAGTTTGAGGCGTGTTTACATAACTTAATAGGTTAATCATTTCTAGGGCAAGAAGGTAGAATTTCTGCCTTGGGATAGTACAGCTTTCCCGATGAAGGGGGTTAAGGTGGAGCTGTTGAAACGATTAGGCTGTAGTGGTAATGAGTTCAGACCAAAACAACACATCACCGGAACAGGAAAATGCACAAGAGCAAACTCCAACCGTTGACCCAAAGGATTTAGCGATGAAACCCGGTTATATTGCCGATCGCGACGCCCAGGAAACTGTAAACAATCCAGCCGTAGCACCGCAAATGCTCAATGATCCCAGTGATGATCGGGGAGATTTAAGACGGGATTGACCTTGGGGTATTTTTGTGCTGATGCGATCGCAAAAACTGGGCAAGGGTAATCCGCGATCGCATCTGTTTCTTCCTTGCCCAACCCCCTTAAATCGGGTTCGCCACCGATGGCTCTAAATCCACTTGAGAATCACCCATGGATTGATACCCATTCTCTGGGAGAGGGCGTCGTTCCTCAATCAAGCGAATCGTACCACTCACCTTTTCCGGGAAAATCACCACCAAACCACCGGACGCCACTCCGTCTAACGCGGTGTTAATCGCCTCGGTTTCATCAAGAATAATTTCATAATTGCTATCCGGATTTTGCGCCAAAATTCCCTTGCGAATCAACTCCGCCGCGTCACCACTGGGACGTCCCCGTCGATCCGCATCTTCTTTAATAATGATCCGGTCGAAAATTTGTGCTGAGAGTCGTCCTAAGTTAATGAAATCCTCATCCCGGCGATCGCCAGGTCCACCGACGACGCCAACCCGTTCCCCAGACCAATTGCGGACAAAGCCGCCCACAGCTTCATAACTAGCGGCATTATGGGCATAATCCACCAAGGCATGATAATCACCCAGGTTAAATAAATTCATCCGTCCCGGTGTCTGAGCCACAGACGCCCGGAATGTGGTTAAAGCGTCACGAATTGCCTCAATAGGAACACCTTGAGCAAAGGCGGCTAGACTAGCGGCTAAAGCATTAGCAATTTGAAACGGTGCCATTCCTTTCATCGTTACAGGCATATTTTCCGCCTTCTCAATCCGCAGCGTCCATTCACCTCGGATTAATGACAGGTAGCCATTTTCATACACAGCCGCCAAACCCCCTTGCCTGGTGTGAGCTTGTACCACCTCATTGTCGGGATTCATGGAGAAAAATGCCAGATGCCCTTTGACGCGCTGTGCCATGGCTGTAACCAGGGGATCTTCGGCATTTAGAACGGCATAGCCAGATGGACTCACGGATTCAGCCACCACACTCTTGAGATGCCCCATCTGGTCGAGGGTATCAATGTCGCCAATTCCCAAATGATCCGCCGAGACATTTAACACAACGCCCACATCACAAGCATCAAAGGCTAAACCCGATCGCAGAATCCCGCCTCGTGCAGTTTCCAATACCGCCACCTCAACCGTCGGATCTTTGAGAATCACTTGAGCGCTTTGGGGTCCGGTGGTGTCTCCTTTTTCCACCAGATGATCGCCAATGTAGATCCCATCGGTGGTGGTATACCCCACAACATGACCTGTTTGCTTATAGATATGGGCAAGCAAGCGAGTGGTTGTGGTTTTACCATTCGTCCCTGTAACCGCCAGAATGGGAACGCGACTCTGTTGTCCCGGCGGAAACAGCATATCCATCACCGGGGCGGCGACATTGCGCGGTAAGCCTTGAGAGGGACAAACATGCATTCGGAATCCCGGTGCCGCATTCACTTCCACAACCACGCCGTCAATGTCCCGTAGGGGTTTGGCAATATCGGGCGTAACAATATCAATCCCGGCAATATCCAGACCAATAATTTTAGCCACACGCTCAGCTAACCAAACGTTTTCGGGGTGGATATCGTCGGTGCGGTCTATGGCAATACCCCCCGTACTCAGATTAGCCGTTGCCCGTAAGTAACAAACCTCATCTTCTTTGAGGACTGTATCTAAACTGTAACCCTGACGTTCTAGTACACTCAAACTCGTATGATCGACGACAATTTTCGTCAGGACGTTATCATGTCCATCTCCCCGATTGGGATCGCGGTTCGTCTGTTCAATCAGTTCTTCAACCGTAGACTTACCATCCCCAATTACCCGTGCTGGAATCCGCAGGGCGACGGCTTCAACTTTCCCGTTAATCACCAAGACGCGGTGGTCAAAGCCGGGATAATAGCGCTCGACAATCACCGCACGGGAGATATCCTTGGCGCGGTCATAGGCTTTTTCCGCTTCATCCCAGGTGCGAATGTCAATCGTAATCCCACGCCCATGATTACCATCTAGGGGTTTAATCACAATCGGATAGCCCCCCAACTCTTCTATCGCGCCCTCTAATTCGTCTAAATAACACACCGTTGTGCCTCGGGGAACTGGAACACCCGCATCGAACAAAATCTTCTTCGTCCCTTCTTTATCACAGGCTAATTCCACCCCTAAAATTCCGGAGTAATCACTCAAGGTGGCTTGAATTCGCTTCTGATGCACCCCGTAGCCAAGCTGAATCATGGCTCTGGCACTTAAGGCAAGCCAGGGGATGCCTCTGGCGTCGGCTTCTTTGACCAGGGCTTCTGTACTCGGTCCTAATGCCGCATCGCGAGCGAGTTCGGTGAGGTCTTTTATGTCTTGCTCTAACTCACCTTGGGGATATGTTCCGGTATCGATAATACTTTGACACAAGCGCACGGCTGCTCTGGCTGCATAGCGACCGGCCTGTTCATCAATGTACTCAAAGACGACTTGATAAATTCCGGCTGTCCCGGTTTCCCGCGTCCGACCAAACCCGACGCGCATTCCCGCTAATTCCTGAAGTTCGAGCGCCAGATGTTCGATAATATGCCCCATCATCGTGCCTTCCCTGACCCGACTTAAGAACCCACCTCGGACACCTGGAGAACAGAAATGCCCCTCCAGGCTCGGTAGCACCTGCACCAGTCCCTTGTAGAATCCCGGAAGTACATTGGAGGGTTTATCAATGAGTTCCTCCAAATCAAGACGCATGACAATGAGTTTGTGGCGTCGAATGCTCCAGTAATTGGGACCGCGTAACGTCTGGATTTTTAGAATTCTCATAGTGATGAAATCGGGGATGGTTCACAATGTCGGCAAGGAGGCACAAATTAGGGATTGTGCAAAATCTATTTTAGGAATTTCTTTAACATTACGTGACATTCTCCTACGCTGAATCTCGCCTATTACCGCGTAGGCGTCCAAGTATCGCTACTTACATTTTCTCGTCAACATTTTTCGCGGTTCTCAGAAGTCCTCCACGTAGTAGGGGGGGAATCGTTTACTCTTGCCCAGACGGGATTTACCCGCTTTGAGTGGATGGGAAACCTTATCTAGTTTCCGACTGTTCAAAGGGATCAAACTGTTCATGATGAACATTTTGCTGGGACGATTGGCGATTTCAGCCTGCTTGGGAGCCGTTGGATTGAGTCTTAGGGATTGGCTGGCATTAATGCCCGTTTATAGACATGATAGCGATCGCCATGACAAAAAATATGCACCCGGAGGTTATGCAGACTAATGGGTTCGGTGCTGTCAATATCCACCTGATTGGTGTGAGACACTTCTGTGGGATCAATAATCGTCACCGTACCTTTGCCCATGACCTGTAACCAACCATCTCGCTCGAAGATAATACAAGTATCTTCATCGATCCCAATCCCTAAGCGATCCGGGTGCATGGCGATCGCACTCATCAAGCGGGCGATGCGATTTCGATTCAGAAAATGCTGATCGACGATCACTTCAGGAATAATCCCTAAACCCGTTGCCATATCGACTAAGGAGCGATTCGGGGACTCACCACTCCCACCGCCTGCGATCATGTGATGACCCATTACAGCCGCACCTGCACTGGTTCCCGCTAAGGTAATCTCCCCTAAATGTACCCGTTGACGGATTTTTTCCATTAAAGGGGTATCCGAGAGCAAACCGCACAAGCGCAGTTGATCCCCACCGGTCATGAATACACCCGTACAGGTTTCCACATACTCTTGTAGCTCAGCATCCGAACCTTGAGCGCGATCGCGCACATCAAGGACTTTAATTTCCTTTGCCCCCATATCCTCAAAGATCCGCTGATAGCGCTCGCCAATCAGTGCTGGTTCTCGCGACGCGGATGGAATAATCGCAATTCTCGCCTCACCTGAACCCGATCGACGAAAAAAGGTTTGCAGGATCTCCCGTCCATGAACTTTGTCTTCCGCACCACCAATAACAATGATTGCGGTTTTTGTCGATTGAGGCATTTTCGTCACTTGGAATTGAGAGTCTAACTGCAGCATACTGTCGAGTTCGAGCATAAGGTGAGTTCAATATTTGAGTATCGCGCTAGGGCTAGGACTGTCTACTTTATTATGATTTTGACTCTAGCTCAACTACTGATTTAGGTTGTTTTTGGTAAGCTTCACCACAACTAAACACCATCGCGCTTGGCTTTCATCAGATGCACTCTACAGCCGCCTAAATGCGGTGACTCGATGGAAATCGTTAATTGTTTAGCCACGGAAGAACGCTTACTCACGGCACTCAGCCGTGGGGAGGAAATCTGGCGTTTCCCAGTCATCATGGCAAATTATACCAATAATTACTTATACTATGATATAAGATTGACCCTTTTTGTCTTAAGAACGACCCAATCCTTGTGCGCTTTGATGTTGTAACACTGTTTCCGGATTTCTTTACCTCTCCCCTAGCGTCAGGACTGCTGGGTAAGGCATTGACCAAACAAATCGCCCAGGTGCACCTGATCAATCCTCGTGATTTTGCCACTGATAAACACCGACGGGTTGACGATGAACCTTATGGGGGTGGCGTGGGGATGTTAATGAAACCCGAACCGATTTTTGCGGCTGTGGAGTCGTTGCCCATATTACCTCGGCGAGAGGTAATTCTGATGACGCCCCAGGGACAACCGCTGAATCAGCCACTGTTGGTGGAGTTGGCGACAGGTTATGACCAGATTGTGATCATCTGTGGGCATTATGAGGGTGTCGATGAGCGAGTTTTACATTTAGTAACCAAAGAGGTGTCCTTAGGGGATTTTGTCTTAACCTGCGGTGAAATTCCTGCACTCGCCCTGATTAATGGGGTGGTGAGATTACGCCCCGGAACCGTGGGGAAGGTGGAATCCCTCAAATCAGAAAGTTTTGAAGCCGGATTATTGGATTATCCTCAGTGGACACGCCCTGCTGAATTTCGCGGTTGGCAAGTCCCAGAGATTTTATTATCGGGCAATCATCAGGTAATTGACCAGTGGCGCAAAGACCAACAGATTCACAGAACCCGGGAACGTCGCCCTGATTTGTACCACAAATGGGTTAAGCAAACTGACACTTAGGAAAAGGGCGGGTTTACTTACCTGGGAAGTTTCTTGCACTAGATAATAGTAAAACCCGCCCCTACCAACCCAATTATTGACAGACGAGTTTTTTGCCGCGTCTCTACTTTCGGATGTGTCACAATGAAACTCGATTGGAATTAAATCCTTGCTGCTTTTAACTGTGCTTTCTTTTATGAAATCGTCTGAGTTGCTGAAAAACTTATCAACTCCTGCACAGATAGTGTTGCGACCCATGTTGCTGATTTCCTTGGTGTTGCACGGTATTGTGCTAATGCTACCAATTTCCGATGATCTGAAAAAATCTGAGAACCCTGAAAAAGAGGAAACGGTTAAAATTACCAAATTACCTTCTCCTTCCATTCCTAAATCCTCTCCCTCCCCGAAATCGACTTCTAAAGTTACTCCTCAAAGGAGTCCAGTCACTCTTTCCCAAACTCCTCAGAGGCGTCAGACTAATTCTCAAATCATTATCAATCGTCCGGAGTCTCCAGCAAATCCGTCTTCTAATCAGCCAATTAACCAACCGTCTGTTAGTTCTAAAGTGTCTCAGACAGAAAAGCAGCAAACTTCTGAAACATCAAATGTTGTTCAGACAGATCAGAACAAAACTTCAGATAGATTAGACGAGTCTGATCAAAACTCTACCCCACCCCAACCCGCCCAAAAAGAGGTTAATTTTTTCGCAATATTTCCTCGTTATCCAGGGGCAGAGAAAGGCTCTGGTGGTGTACTTAGACCAGAGTTTGATGAAGCCAATTATATATGGCATATAGAAGAGGACTTGGAAACAGTAGCGTCTAAGTTTGAGAAGGAACTATTGCCTAATCAAAACTTTCAGCAACCCAAACTTATAAAAAATGAGGGTAATTTTAGGGTTTATGAAGTGTCAAATACGAAAGGCAATGAAACTAAGTATTTGCATTTCATTCACAAAGACAGTAAGACTTCTATTTATCTAGAATCCGAAAGTTATGATCTAAAAGAATTAGTCCAAAATAAAACAGAGGATAGAGCTGAATTTTTAGTTATGGCATCTTTAAGCAGTGCTATTGAAATTCTAAAAGAACAATATAAATTAAAAGATTTTAACGTAGAAGATGACTTGGATACTCTTGTTGAAGCCGATAAGTTTAAAAGGGCAAATTTTGATTTCACAATAGCACGAAAAACAACAGCAGATCATCCGATATCCCCCCAAGAACTTGCTAATACCTTGAATGAACAACTGCAAAGTTTAGAATTTGAGCCGTTATCGCCAACGGGAGATGGCGAGTATGGCGGAGGAACTCTTTACAAAATAAAGAAGGATAGATTTGAACGTTATCTGATTTTGACACCTGCAAAAGATGAAAAAGAAAATTTGATCACAGTGATTATTTTAGCTAGAGACGATCCTCGCCAGTAGAAAACAAGATACTCAATTACTCTCAATAGCCAAAGAAACGCGATCGCCTCCCACATTCCGCATTTGAGCTAATAGCTGAATCACTTGCTCGTAGGGCAATTGACTGTCGGCTTGTAAGAAGACAGCCCCTTGAGGATTTTGAGATAAATAGGTTTGCATTTGCTCAAACAATTGCTTTTGGCTGACCGATTGATTACTGATGACCAGTTGTCCTGGGGACTTCAATTGTACAATTAAAGGAGCGGGATTTTCCTGCGGCTGAGTTGGAGTATTTTCATTATTAGGGAGTTGAACATTGACGCCTTCTTGAGTGGTTAACAGCATGGAAGTCATCACGAAAAAAGCGAGAACTCCCATGATCACATTGAGCATAGGGATTAACTGAATGGACGGTATAGATGATTGAGTTCGCTGGGTTCTAAAACGCATGGTTTAATATTTATACAGGTTATTAATATTAACGACGCTCAATTGCTAGGGAAACGCGATCGCCACCAATTATTGTCATTTCTTTTAACAGCTTTTGGACATCTTCATAGGATAAATCTCGGTCTGCTTTTAAAACGACTATAGCATTTTGATTTTGTTCTAGGTATGACTGAATTCTTTCAGACACCTGATTAATAGTAATAACTTGATTATCCAGTAAAATCTCACCTTGGCGATTCAAGCCAATGACTAGAGTGTTTTGAGTATTTGACTCGCCACTAGCAGTTCCAGCACCAGGTAAACCTGGTAAATTAATGTCCCCTAAGCGTTGACCTGTATAGCTCATTGATGTGATAATAAAAAATGTTAGCACTGACATCATCACATCCATTAAAGGAATCAAATTAACTTCGGGGATTGGTGAGTTTTTTGACTTGTTTCTAAAGTGCATGAATCCTATATTTTTTGAAAAGTATCGTTCAAAAATTACTTAAACGCTTCTCCCAAGCTGGGGAAAAGCTTGCACCCAAAGCAAGGTAAAATCTATTTCATCATTTCAGTCACCTTTGTAGGTTGGGTTGAGGAACGAAACCCAACACCATCGTTAGCCTGTTGGGTTTCGCTTGCGCTCTACCCAACCTACGAGAACTAAAATTGTGGAATAGGTTGTAGGTTGGGTTGACGCAAGGAAACCCAACGGAATCTAGGGCTCGCATCCCTTACTACAAGCGCAATTATGAACGGTTGGCGAGGGTTGGTTCGTACCAAACCTGGCGATAAATAAGTTCTAACTCACTTCCAACTTCCGCAAAGTAATCCATTTGCTGAGAGTGTAAAGTGACGATAGTTCGGAGAACTAAAAGCGCAATAATTGCTACAATCATACCCGCTGCTGTGGTAATTAGCGCTTCACCGATACCTCCAGCTACTTTTGTCGCCTCAACTGTTGTTCCACCCCCACCAATTCTCAGGTTATTGAATGTACTAATTAAACCCGTAACTGTTCCTAATAGACCAAGTAAAGGAGCAACAGCTACAATAGTTTCCAGAAGTTTTTCACCTTTTCGCATTTTGATGAGTTCTTTATCACCAGCGGCTTCCATTGCTAAACGAAAGGTTTCTGGTGTTGGCTGTTTCAGCTTGAGAGGTGCATAGAGAAAGCGACCAATGGGCAAGTTTTGAGCCGATTCAGCTATGTCTCTAGCCTGTTCTAAATTAGACTGTGCCGCCGCTAGCACATCGTTCACCAGGGTAGCTTCTTGGCTTAATAATCGAAACCAAAACCAAGCGCGGTCTAGCCCACAGGATATCGTTAATATAGATAATCCCAGAATGGGCAGCATTACTAAACCGCCTTGGATTAATAAATCATAGACTCTTGTCATTGGAAATCTCAGACTAATTTCGCAAAATTAACCCTGGTAACTTTTATACTATAACGCTACAGACCTATTGTCCAACAGGTAAGGAACTAGATCCTCGACTTCTTGAAGACATTGGAGATGGGGTAGGAGAATGGGATTTATCTTCAGTTTAACTCTTTTGCGATCGCGACTCGATAATCCCGGTCAATCAAAGCCATATTAAACATAGTTGGACGGTTGCGTAAGAATTTAATCAGACTCGACTTGGGTTCAAAGTTTTTCACACAAGCATCGGCTGTCATTTGGTACTGATTCTGAAACTCTTTTTTTACGTCATTGACGGCTATATCTTTAGCTCCAGATACCTGAATCCTTGTCTCAATTATCTTTTTTATGACTTTCTCTAATTCTTTGAATGAAGTGATCGGCTCTGGAGTAGATTTAAGTTTATTTTGGGTTTCTTTTTTGGTTGAATTACAAATTTTAAGCTTATACTCTTTTCCGGTTTTTTCTAGCTTAAATAAATTACAAACCTTTAAAAAATCTATAAATTTAACGCTGAGATTTAAACCTTTAAGCACCTTAGTAATTCCTTGCTTATGCTGTTTAGAGAATTCACTACCCACATTAGAAATGGCAACAGAGGTTTGACCCGAATTAGCCATGAGTCTTTTGACTATTTTAACTAATTCTTGTTCTAACTCAACCTTGGAGCGAATCTTTGTATTTAAAGAACTATTTAAATCCGGAGATTCGGTCGAGGCACTGGGATTAGGAGCGATAACTGAACAATTCATTTCAAACAACGTTACATACAAACCTGACTGTTCCGGTAAGTTGTGTAAGACAAACTCATTCGGGTAATCAAGAAAAAAATCTGGAACCGTTTTACCAGGACAGTGGCATGAAACCAAGGAACTTATTGTTGTCTGGTACTGGCTGTAAAATAAATTAGAAACATTAGACAGTTTAACCCACAGATTTCCGGTGCGAATTTGTTCAAGTCTAATAATCGCTTTAATTTGATTAATAAATTCTTCCAGACCCGGAATTTCAGGTGGCGGACTCAGGCAATGTCTTTGAGTTTGGTTCGTATCACTATTTAAAACGGTGATTGTATCCCCTTGTTTGCGAACTAAATAAACAGTAAAGCCATGAGTCCGAAGTGTATTATAAAGATGAGTCATCACTCCATCCGAGGAGCAAACTAATATTTCCCTAGCATTGGGATAATGGATAAAGATTGACGATCCCACCGTTGCCATTTTCACATCGGCACTATCTTTACCGGGTGGAACGTGAATCAGTTCATACCCACGACTGTGGAATTCTGCGTCTTTTTTGCCGAGGCTGCGCCAATTGGCAAAGGCGACTTTAATTTGAATCGGATAGGTACAGAGTTTGGCTAGGAATTTTTCAGTTTCGATATCCAGTTGTAGGTTCTCGGCGTCTAATAAAAGAATGGCAATACCTGGGGAATTATTGGTCACTGAAGCCGGAGAAGGTACAGCTTCCGAACTATCTGAACTGACCAATTCCGGCGACGGCGATGGAGAATTTGGGGGAATTGAGGACTGTAGAGTTTGAGTCAATTCACCAAAACTGGGTTGTGTAAAATAGCTGGGAAGGAGTAAAATTTCCAGGAAACGCCGTATGTTTATCAGTTTGGTTTCCTCGTCCTCAGCTTGAGTCAGTCTAGCTTTTAGTTTCTTGATAAAGACAGATTGATTGTGCGGGGTATGCCAAGGAGTAGTCCTGTACTTTTCTTTGAGGAGTTCCGGATGCTGCTGTTGGATATCCAGGACGATTTGGTAAACGCGATCGCAAATTTGATCAATAATTGCTGTATCAGTTGCCAATGGCACGCTGGACGGATCAGACATATCACGAAATCGCACAAAGGATAGCGTATGCATCCATAATAAAAGAAAGAAAAAGCTTTACACATCTTAACTATGGCGAGAGATCTGCGGACATTCATTCAGCTTTTAGAGGAACGGGGACAGCTGCGCCGGATTACGGCGTTGGTTGACCCGGATTTAGAAATTGCCGAGATATCCAATCGGATGCTACAGGCGGGGGGACCTGGCTTGCTGTTTGAGAATGTCAAAGGTTCATCATTTCCCGTCGCCATCAACCTGATGGGAACCGAGGAACGGGTGTGTTGGGCGATGCATAAGGAACATCCCCAGGAATTGGAAACACTGGGGAAAAAGCTGGGAATGCTACAACAGCCAAAACCGCCGAAGAAAATTTCTCAGGCGGTGGAGTTTGGCAAGATTTTATTTGATGTCGTCAAAGCCAAACCGGGACGAGATTTTTTCCCCGCCTGTCAGCAAGTGGTGGTTGAAGGAGACGCCCTGGATTTAAATAAACTGCCCCTAATTCGTCCCTATCCAGGGGATGCGGGAAAAATTATTACCTTGGGGTTGGTGATTACTAAAGATTGTGAAACGGGTATCCCAAATGTGGGTGTATACCGTCTACAACTGCAATCAAGTAATACCATGAGTGTCCATTGGTTATCGGTACGCGGTGGGGCGAGACACCTACGCAAAGCGGCGCAGAATGGCAAGAAACTAGAAATTGCGATCGCGCTAGGGGTTGACCCCTTAATCATTATGGCAGCCGCCACCCCGATTCCTGTAGACCTTTCCGAATGGTTGTTTGCTGGACTCTACGGCGGTTCTGGGGTGCAACTGGCAAAGTGCAAGACGCTAGATTTACAAGTCCCGGCGGACTCCGAGTTTGTCCTAGAAGGGACAATCACACCAGGGGAAGTATTACCCGATGGACCCTTTGGGGATCACATGGGGTATTACGGCGGCGTCGAAGATTCCCCCGTGATTCACTTCCACTGCATGACTCATCGCCAAAACCCCGTCTATCTTACCACCTTCAGTGGGCGTCCCCCGAAGGAAGAAGCGATGATGGCGATCGCACTCAATCGGATTTATACGCCAATTTTACGACAACAGGTATCCGAGATTGTGGATTTCTTCCTCCCCATGGAAGCCCTCAGTTACAAAGCCGCGATTATTTCCATTGATAAAGCCTATCCCGGACAAGCCAGACGGGCAGCTTTAGCGTTTTGGAGTGCTTTACCCCAATTTACTTACACCAAGTTTGTGATTGTTGTGGATAAAGATATTAATATCCGTGATCCGCGTCAAGTGGTGTGGGCAATTAGTTCCAAAGTAGACCCGACGCGAGATGTATTTATTCTGCCCAATACGCCCTTTGATAGCTTAGATTTTGCCAGTGAAAAGATTGGTTTAGGCGGACGTATGGGCATTGATGCAACGACTAAAATTCCTCCCGAAACGGAACACGAATGGGGCGAACCATTGGAATCAGATGCTGATGTTGCGGCTATGGTTGATCGGCGCTGGGTCGAGTATGGCTTAGATGATTTGGAATTAGGAGAGGTTAATCCGAATCTGTTTGGCTATGATATGCGGTGAACAAATTTATAAGCAGGATTCATCGGGGCGGGTTTAGTTGCATCTGGGTCAAAAAGAGACAATAGTAGTGAAACCCGCCCCTACACCCCTCAAAACTTACAATTAAAACGATATATACACAACCGATGCTACCGGACTTGATATGACTGGTAAACCTAATTTTCCTGGCATGAACCCCTACCTGGAACGACCGGACATTTGGCCCGAAATCCATTACGGGTTGATTAGTGGGCTAATGAGAACCCTCAACCCAGTACTTAACCCCAAATATCGGGCGGCTGTCGATAAGCGGGTTTACCTGGATTCTGTTTTAGTTGGTATTCCTGATACAACGGTGATTCAGCAAACGCCTAATCGCACTACAACCTCTACCTCAGCCGCCGTTTTGAGCCAGCCTGAGCGTGTGGCGATACCCATGCTCGAAGAAGTCACCGAACGCTTTTTGGAAATTCGCGAAGTGGCTACCCGCAAGGTTATTACGGTTATTGAAGTGCTATCGCCCAAGAATAAACGATCCGGCGAAGGGCGATCGCAGTATCTCAAAAAACGTCAAACTTTGCTCAGCAGCCAAACCCATTTGGTCGAAATTGATCTGCTCAGAAGCGGTGAACCCATGCCTGTGGAAGGTGGATGTAAAGCAGACTACCAAATCTTAGTCAGTCGAGCCGATGAAAGACCTGCTGCAGAACGTTATCCCTTTGATTTGCGGGAGCCAATACCCGTGTTTTTATTACCCCTGAGCGCCGCAGACGTTGAACCGGCGATCGATTTAGCTACCTTACTTGAACAAGCCTATCAGGAAGCCGCCCTTGACTTGGTGGTTGACTATTCGATGTTGCCAGAACCCGCCTTGAATGAAGATGATATGGCTTGGCTAAATACCTTACGTTAAGTAGTCAGACACCATTAAAGTTGAGCATAAGGATAAGGGAACAGGAAACTGGAAATAGTCAAAATTTGACATTTTTTAATATTTCTTAGTACAACAAACATCATTGTTCCCCACTTCAATCCTAGAAATAGTAGAGCGAGTCAACTCAGTGCCGAGGCAATCCGCCTTGGCATTTTTCTGCAACATTAGATGACATAAAACGCCTATTTATTGGAATTGTATGGTTCATCTTTGGTTCATCAGATTTTGGAACTAAAGATGAGCCACAAAAACGATAATTATCTTGCCCGTCTGGAACAAATCCGGTGGGGTAAGTATCCCCAATGCCCCTATTGCCAATCAACTCATTCTCGACGCTTAAAAAAGGAACGCCGATATCAATGTAACGAATGCTTTACTTCATATAGCGTTACAGTTGGGACTCTATTTCACAAAACTCATGTTGACTTAGAAAAATGGGTTATGGCAATTTATCTGGTTCTCAATCCTCTGGAACGGATCAGTGTGCGTCAGTTAGCGAAGAAAATCGGGGTCAACAAGAATACTGCCTCGTATATGATTGCCCGGATTCGTCAGGCAATGACTAAAGAGGCGGACTTGCTACAGCGACTTGTGGAAATTGATTTTGAGTGAATAACAAGTCCAGTGAGTTTTTTATCCTATCTGTTGTGACATTAACCCCCTAAACCGAAGCCGTTTGAGTTCCCTGATTCCTCCCTTTATAAGGGGAGGGTTAGGGTGGGGTCTGTCTAAAGGTATTGGAGATTTGTCAACTTAATCGGTTAACTCTTTTTAGGAATGTCCAAGGAAGAAAGGTATTTAGACAATGATTCTCCCAACTGTTCTTCGGGTGTCTTTTTTTTATCTGGTTTTTTGGCAGTAAATCCACCAAAAAACCAAACCCAAAGCGAAGTATAGAGGAATAGTATGAAAAATGGTGACAGCATAATCGTTAACGGTAGATAACCCTAATGAAACTAATCCCAGAGATAGGCAAGACGGAGAGTACCATCTTGAACTGCCTCTGCGACTACTGACGGTTAGGAAACTTTCCTTACATCCAAGTGTAGATCTGTGTGCCGAAAAAGTCTCGACCGCTAACTGGGACAGTAGAGACGCGCCATGGCGCGTCTCTACAGGGTTTTGGGTGGATGTCAACCGAATTCTATCCGTTATATAGCACTACTAGAGAGCAAGGTTCTGCCGATAATATTTTGTGAATTTATTCGGATATGATGGCTAACAATCTGCTGAATTTTATAGTGCAAATGTTTTTCGGTATCTTTAAGACTTGCTAAAAATGCAAGTAATCGTTGCTTATCTAATAGCGGTAAGTCCCTGAGCAATTCTTCAGCCTCCTCTAAGATTCGCTCTTGTGCCTCTGGCATTAAGTTTATCCAGTTGGAATATAATAGGTTGCGTTCGACGATCGTCAGCTTCCATTGATATTCGGGCATGATGCTTGTCCCACTTAATCATTTGCTATCTGTCGATCATCCTAAATGAAAAACTATGAAGGAATGGCAAAGACGGCACTTTTGGTTGTAAAAAGATTGTAAATATAGCTAGGAGGGGCGGGTTTTGGACAATCGTTATCGGTTATGTGCTGATAGGTTAGTTCCTAAACCCGCCCCTACAGATTGTCTTTACCCGGAGGCGGATAGCATCGCATCTCCTACTTATTCTCCATCAGCGCCTTGGTTCGAGCTTGAAATCTCGCCGACTTCAGCCTGTCAACCATACCTTCATAATCTTGTACCCAGTATTTAGGATCAAAGCGCACAAATTGACTCTGATTTAACGCCCCAACCCGGGCTAGGACTGGCACTTTTTGCGGTTTCCTCTCCCCTGATTGTTCTTGCAAAATCGCTTTCAGATGTTCCATGGTCTTTTTGTTTACGTGCTGGGGGGTCAGTTCCACGATAATCATTTGTGCCTTTTCAATGGGTTCGACATCTTCGATGATCATCTGGATTTTCTCATCTCGTTCATCTGCTTTGCCCCAAACAATTAGACGGGCCTCTTTTTCAATTAAGCAACTAATCCGCTCAAAAGTTTTAGGAAAAATCACGCCATCGGCTTGACCTGTAAGGTCTTCCATTTGCACAAATGCCATGCGATCGCCGCTTGTTTTGGTATTGTGAAATTTCACCTCAGTCAACATGACAATAGCACTAAGCATTGTGCGTTTACTTTGCTCGCCTAACTCGTTGAGGTTAATCGGCATAAGTACCTGATTGGCGACTTTACGCGCGGATTTTAGGGGGTGTTCTGAGACGTAGAAGCCGAGCAATTCTTTTTCTTGCTGCAGCTTTTCTTGAGCCGAGAAATCATCAACCATCCGTGTTTTTGGGGCGGCTTTCCATGCCTCATTCCCATCACTGTCGTTATTATCAGTGCTTCCTAACATATCAAAAATATTGATTTGACCACTCTCTCGATCCTTCGCTCGATCTTGCGCCCAACTAATCAGCACATCTAAATCTTGAATCAGTTGTTTGCGATTCGGTTCTAGGCTATCAAACGCCCCGGAGTAAATCAGGGATTCCAAGGTGCGACGATTCACCACCCGCAAATCCACGCGATCGCAAAAATCGGCTAATGACTGAAAGTCCCCTCTTTTTTCCCGTTTCTGGAGGATATTGTCAATCGCCCCCTCGCCCAAATTCCGAATCGCCGAGAGTCCGAATAAGATTTTGCCAGAGACTGGGGTAAAATCGACCTGCGATCGGTTAATATCCGGTTGCAAGACATCGATGTTCATCGTCGCACAGGTGGCGATGTACTTCTGTACCTTATCCTGATTTCCACTACTAGCCGTCAGCAGCGCCGTCATGTACTCCACCGGATGATTGGCTTTCAGATAAGCCGTTTGATAGGTAACATATCCATAAGCCGTGGAGTGGGACTTGTTAAAGCAATTTGACGCCACCGAGCCATTGAAGAGCATAAAATTATGGTCGCGCTCGACGCCAATGTCATAGACTGGTTGAGTACCCAAGGGTTTGCGACCGATAATTTTAACCACGTTTAGAACTCCTTAATCGTTTCCAAATTGTCCTGACATGTTAAGAGCCGGAATTGTGGGATTGCCCAACGTAGGCAAATCTACCTTATTTAATGCCCTCGTCGCCAATGCTAAAGCAGAGGCGGCGAATTTCCCCTTCTGTACGATTGAGCCGAATGTCGGGGTTGTTGCTGTACCAGATGAACGGTTGTCCGTGCTGGCAAAAATTTCCACCTCTGTCGCAATTGTGCCAACTCGGATTGAGTTTGTCGATATTGCTGGATTGGTGAAGGGGGCGAGTAAAGGTGAGGGACTCGGTAACCAATTTTTAGCCAATATCCGGGAAGTAGATGCCATTGTCCATGTTGTGCGCTGCTTTGATGATGAGAATATTATCCATGTTTCCGGTTCCGTTGATCCAGTGCGCGACATTGACGTGATTAATCTGGAACTGGCGTTAGCAGATTTAGCCCAAGTGGAACGCCGCATGGAACGCACCCGCAAGCAGGCGAAAACCAGTAAAGAGGCGCAGTTGGAACTGGAAGCCTTGGAAAAGTTGAGTGCGGGATTGAATGAAGGCAAATCGGCGCGGAATATTAGTTTAACTGAAGACGAAGCCGAGGCGGTGAAGCCGTTGGAATTACTCAGTGCTAAACCGATTATATACGCGGCGAATGTGTCAGAGGATGATTTAGCCTCTGGGAATGAATGGGTGGAACAAGTGCGCCAAGTCGCCACGGCTGAGACAGCGGAAGTCGTGGTGGTTTCAGCCCAAGTGGAGTCAGAATTAGTTGAGTTACCGGAAGATGAACGGGGAGATTTCTTGGAGTCATTAGGCGTGGAAGAAGGGGGATTAAAATCCTTAATTCGCGCTACATACAATTTATTAGGATTACGCACATTTTTAACCACCGGACCCAAAGAAACCCGTGCTTGGACGATTACAGCAGGAATGAAAGCACCCCAAGCCGCCGGCGCGATTCACACTGATTTTGAGCGGGGTTTTATTCGGGCGGAAACGGTTGCTTATGATGATTTAGTGGCGTCTGGTTCAATGAATGCGGCGAAGGACAAAGGATTAGTGCGGGCGGAAGGGAAAGAGTATGTGGTACAAGAAGGCGATGTGATGCTGTTTCGGTTTAATGTTTAAACCGGGTGCGGAACCCGTAGGGGCGCACGGCGTGCGCCCTTTACCCAGTGGCGTGCGCCCTTTACCCAGTGGCGTGCGCCCTTTACCCAGTGGCGTGCGCCCTTTACCCAGTGGCGTGCGCCCATTACCAGGTGGCGTGCGCCCATTACCAGGTGGC
>NZ_JAVJZI010000175.1:0-56491 GCF_040223135.1 Coleofasciculus sp. G3-WIS-01 | reverse complement strand
TAGCCCTAGTTGGTAGTCAGGGCTTTAGCCCTAGTTGGTAGTCAGGGCTTTAGCCCTAGTTGGTAGTCAGGGCTTTAGCCCTAGTTGGTAGTCAGGGCTTTAGCCCTAGTTGGTAGTCAGGGCTTTAGCCCTAGTTCGTAGTCAGGGCTTTAGCCCTAGATTCTGTTGGGTTTCCTAAGGTCAACCCAACCTACAACTATTCCACTATTTTGGTATAGTCATTTTATGACCACAGACTTAACTGATCCGACACTTGATCAAGCGATCGCGTCTTTAACCACGCCTTCTACCAAACCCCCTGCACCAGAGGCTGTGGTTGAGATGCTGTTAACCGCAGAAAAGACAGCAAAACAGACGAAAGCACGCCATAGCTACTCTCAGTTGCTGGGGACATGGCGATTGGGATTTATCACCGGAACCAAACGCTCTCGTCAACGTGCTGGTGTTGTTTTGGGTGCGGGACGGTTTTTGCCGAAATGGGTGAAGATTCAGTTATCCTACTTCTCCTCAAAAGCCAATCCAGAGCAAGGAACTGTCGCCAATTCGGTGGAACTTGGCTCTGTGCAACTGGTTGTCACCGGACCCACTCAGTTTTTTTCCAATACAAATATCCTCGCTTTTGATTTTACCCGCATGAAAGTGTCTTTATTTGGTTTAAGGTTATATGAAGGATATATTCGTGGTGGTCAAGAGCGAGAGGCTTCTTTTTATGATAAACCTTTAAAAGATAAGGCATTTTTTACCTATTTTCTCGTCGAAAACTGTGCGATCGCGGCGAGAGGGCGCGGTGGTGGGTTAGCACTGTGGACAGCATTGTAGAGGGGGGTTTTACCGATTTAGGGTCTGCTGAATAAGTCTGGTGGAGGGAGCAGGGGGAGCAATGTAGAGACGCGCCATGGCGCGTCTGGGAGCAGGGGGAGCAGGGGAAGCCATAGTACATTTTCCCGGATAGCGGTGCAAGGGTATAAAAGGGTTCTAATTTTCCGTTTGTTTTGGCTTTCACTAGCGTGAATGACCAATGACAAATGACCAATGACCAAGCTACCCTAGGGAAGCGGGATTTGACTGATTTGGTTTTCAGTTATGGCAGGACATAGTAAATGGGCAAATATTAAGCGCCAGAAGGCGAGAGTGGATGCGGTGAAGGGAAAAACCTTTGCCAAACTCTCACGAGAAATCATTGTAGCTGCCCGTAGCGGCGTTCCTGACCCGAATGGGAATTTCCGCTTACGCACCGCGATTGAGAAGGCAAAGGCGGCGGGTATTCCTAATGATAATATTGACCGGGCGATCGCGAAAGGGTCAGGTCAATTTGATAGTGGTAGCGACAACCTGGAAGAGATTCGCTATGAGGGCTATGGTCCGGGAGGTGTGGCGATTCTAATTGAAGCCCTTACCGATAATCGTAACCGCACGGCAGCAGATTTGCGATCAGCATTTACTAAAAATGGCGGGAATCTAGGGGAAACGGGTTGTGTTAGTTGGATGTTTGAACAAAAAGGGGTGGTGACGGTGGCGGGTGAGGTGTCCGAGGATCAGCTATTGGAAGCCTCACTGACTGGTGGCGCCCAAACCTATGAGTGGATAGAAGACGACGAGGAACCGGGGGTGGAAGTTGTTACCGAGGTAACCAATCTAGAACACTTGAATCAAACCTTACAGGATCAAGGCTTTACCGTGCGCGATGCTGAGTTACGCTGGATACCGGGAAATAGCGTCGAAATTACTGATCCAGATGTGGCGCGATCGCTCCTAAAATTAATGGATGCCCTCGATGAGTTGGATGATGTGCAAAACGTCACCGCTAATTTTGAAATGGCAGATGATTTGGTGTCGTTGACGATGGCGTGAGACGAGGGGAGCAACCATGACACAGGCACTCTTACACCCCAAAACCCAACGGTTTGTACATTTATAGCGCTTCGCGCTGGTATATTTACAAATTCAGAAATGGATGCTTGATCAGGTGAAATTTAGAACATTTGTACTGTAACTACGCGAGAGCGAACTGCTATAAATAAAATCGTAGGGTGGGTTAGGCGGTATTTAATCGAGATAATAACGATTTCAGTAGATATCCGCCGTAACCCACCACTCACTTGAACCAGTACCATGATCAATCAACCCATAGTTAAACCCTATTTTCATAGTGAAATTCTCGATTCCACCGTATTTTTAATCTCAGAACAGGAATCCTTTGCCCTCAGCGGACAGCTTTACACCCAATTAGTCCCCTTACTCACCGGACAACCCGTTGACGATATTATTGAACAACTCCAAGACACCGCCTCAGCAGCGGAAATTTACTATGCCCTCATGTTAATGGAACAAAAGGGGTATATTGTCGAAGCCCAGGATCACATCTCATCCGAAATCGCCGCTTTTCTGGCAACCTTACCCGTTAATCCAATCTCAGCATGGCATCGCTTACAAACCACAACCGTATCGGTGCAATCCTTGGCAACCTGTTCCATTCAAGACATCAAAATCCACTTGGAATCCCTTTCCCTAAACCTGGGGAAAGAAGGTAATTTAACCCTGGTTGTTACCGATGACTATTTGCGTCCCGAACTCGCCGACATTAACCGCAACGCTTGGCAAAACCAACAGCCTTGGCTATTAATCAAACCCATCGGGACAACGATTTGGCTAGGACCTCTATTTATACCTGGAAAAACTGGATGTTGGCACTGTTTAAGGCAACGGTTACGCACCAATCGACCGGTGGAAACTTATATCCAAAAACAAAACCAAAAGGCATCAATTTTTCCCATCGCGAAAGCCCTCCTCCCCTCCACCTGGCAAACCGGATTAAATCTCGCGGCGACGGAACTAATTAAATGGATTGTCCAAGGCGAAAATACCCAAGTTACTGGACAGATTATTACCGTCGATACCCTATCCCTGAAAACAGAAACTCATACCTTAGTTCAGCGTCCTCAATGTCCCTGCTGTGGCAATCCCCAACGGTTTAACCAAACCCCATCTCCTATCTATCTCACCAACCAGACGAAAACCTTTACCAAGGATGGCGGACACCGTTCTGTCTCACCGGAAGCCACGCTGAAAAAATACCAGTATCATGTGAGTCCGATTACGGGTGTCGTGCATACATTACATCGGAAAAAACTGACAGACAATGGTGTGATTCACAGTTATTATGCGGGACATAACTTTGCCATGATGTTTGAACCCCTCTACTTTTTGCAGCAAACCGTGCGCGGGAAAAGTGGCGGAAAAGGGAAAACCGATAGTCAGGCAAAAGCGAGTGCGTTGTGTGAAGCGATTGAACGCTATTGTGGCATATTTCAAGGGGATGAGATTCGCCAAAAGGGATGTTATCAGGAGTTAGGGGATCAGGCGATTCATCCGAATTACTGTATGCTTTATAGTGAAGCGCAGTATGAGAATCGTCAGCAGATAAATGAAAAATCGACGCCAAGTCAACAGGTTCCTGAACCATTTGATCCACAACAGGAATTAGACTGGACGCCTGTTTGGTCATTAACTCATCAACGGTTTAAATATATTCCCACGGCTTATTGTTATTACGGCTATCCCAGAGAACAAAATCTCTACTGTTGGGCAAATTCTAATGGCGCGGCGGCGGGTAATACCATAGAAGAGGCAATTTTGCAAGGGTTTATGGAGTTAGTAGAACGGGATGGGGTGGCGTTGTGGTGGTATAATCGGGTGCAGCGTCCAGGGGTCGATTTAGCGAGTTTTGATGACCCGTATTTAGAGGAGGTGGTTGAGTATTATCGTTCGATTCATCGGGAGATGTGGGTTATTGATATGACGACGGATTTGAATGTGCCGACGTTTACGGCGATTTCTCGACGAGTTAATCGGGAAGTTGAAGATATTGTCTTCGGCTTCGGCGCTCATTTTGACCCGAAAATCGCTTTATTACGCGCGATAACGGAGATGAATCAGGTGCTTCCGGCTGTGTTATCGGTGGCGGATGATGGGACAACAGAGTATCGTTTTAATGATCCGGTGGCGTTAGACTGGTGGCAAAGGGCGACGATTGCAAATCAGCCCTATCTGGTGCCTAATTCTAGGGTGAAAATGAAGGGTTATGATGATTATTCCCGGATGGGAAGCGAGGATTTGGCGGAAGATGTCAGGAGTTGTGTCAATATAGCTGGAAAGCAGGGCTGGGAGGTGTTAGTTTTGGATCAGACTCGTCCGGATATTAGATTGCCAGTGGTTAAGGTGATTGTGCCGGGATTGCGTCATTTTTGGCGGCGATTGGCGTTTGGACGGTTGTATGATGTTCCGGTAAAATTGGGCTGGTTGTCTAAACCGTTGCTGGAATCTCAGCTTAATCCGATTCCTATGTTTTTGTGATTGTAGGGGGCATAGATGTGCGTTCAATAATGGGCAATGGGTGATAAAATGAATTGATTAAGCTTTTGTGGTGGGGGATAGGAAAGTTTAACCGGCGAAGACAGCGCAACTACAAGCGCAACTACGAACCTAGGTGGAATATGTCACTTCCTTTTATCCTGTCTTTTCGTAAGGATATTACTGTAACTGAAGAGTCGCGCGATCGCATGGTGATTCAGTCAACCCGTGTTAAGGGCAATCTCCCTCAGTATACCCTGAATCTGGAGCAGGTATCACCAGGATTATTCAGTGCGATAAATAGTTTATCGACAGCTGGGGGAACAGAGGAGAATCTTAGTGATAGTGTTCTCCAAACAGATGGGTTTGAGAGACTGCCAACGTTTTATTATTATCTGAATCAGTTTATTCAGTTAGGGTGGATTTGTCATACGGTGGCTGGGGATGGGGTATCAATCGCTACGCGAGTTCCGATTTATCCGTTTAAACGGTTTCAGGTTCAATCGGCGACAGTTGAACAAAAATATACGCTCTCGCGTTTTGCTTATTGCCATAAACAGGACAATCAGTTAATCATAGAATCTCCTTTATCCCACACCAAAGTTATTCTAGCCGATTGGCGCGGCGCCGCACTGGTTTCTGAATTGGCGCAACCGAGAACCGGAGAGGAATTGTGTCAAACGATACCTGGATTGACGCCAGAAATGGTACAATTATTTTTAAGTTTACTCCGGAGTAGCCAAATGCTGGGTGTCGTGCCGAATAATGGCAAGATTGAGGAGGATGAGAGTCATTCGTTAATATCCTGGGAGTTTCACGATTTGCTGTTTCACGCCAGAAGTCGCAAGGGGAGACATAGCAATGATTCTGGGAAAACGTTCCGCTTCCTAGACAAGATTCCCCAGCCTCCGATGATTCAACCTCAGATGTCGGATGAGATTATTGAGTTGTATCAGCCGGATATCGAGAAACTTAAGGCGGAGGATTATTCCTTCACTTGGGTACTGGAGGAGAGGAAATCGATTAGGAGTTATGGCGATAAGCCGATAACCTTGAAGCAACTGGGAGAATTTATGTATCGCTGTACTCGGAATAAGCGAATCACGGCGAAGGATTATGGGGAATGCACCCACAGACCTTATGCCAATAGTGGAGGTCGATATGAGTTAGAATTGTATGCGATCGCGAATACCTGTGATAATCTAGACTCTGGAGTTTATCATTATCGTCCCGAAGCTCATCAGCTTTGTAGATTGACGGGCAGGAATGAGAATGTGGAGGCGCTGTTAGAAGATGCCTATTTTGCGAATGGTAGATTCTGTATGCCGCAAGTTCTATTTGTCTTTGCCCCAAGGTTTCAGCGAGCAAGCTGGGTTTATGAATCCATTGCTTATGCTAATATGCTCAAGGATGTGGGTTCATTACAGCAGACCATGTATCTGGTTGCAACAGCGATGAATCTTGCCCCTTGTGCGATCGGTGGTGGTAATTCCGATTTATTTGCGGCGACGGTGGGAACGGACTATTATCGGGAAACTTCAGTCGGAGAGTTTATTCTGGGTAGCCTATCTGTAGATTAGCCGAATGATCCAATCTAGACTAATTTAATTTATAAGACGCTCTTACATAGATAAAATAAGCATTGTATATTAATATAACTATAACTTGGCGTAGCGGATTTAAGGGAAATAAGTGTCCCTAGGACATCGGTCAAGAAACCGGGTTTCTTTGGGTGAAAGGTTGATATTGCGTTGTCATCCTCACGAGAAACCCGGTTTCTAGGAATACTTAACTAACAGCCTTTCGCGCTGCGTTGACTATCATTACTTCCCTTGACTAGATTCTTTGAAGAATAGGAGAAAAACCATGTCAGTTTTGGTAAAGAATAATCCAGCAACTCAAAAGATTTTGTCCAAGATTATCGCCCAGACATGGGTAGATGAAGAGTTTAAATCGCAATTTCTCTCGAATCCAAATCCTGTCTTAGAAGAGAACGGGTTAACGATTCCCAGTGGTGTAGAGTTTCAAGTGGTGAACAACACCTTAATGGGAACAATGACTAACAAAGTTCCTGTTCAGGACGGTAATGTAGTTTGTGAAATTCCTCTTCCCTCCAAGCCAATGGGACTGAAAGACCAACCGATACAGTCTTGGACTAACGATCAAAACTCTAATTATCCTGTCGCCGACTGTGATGGGGGAGAATCCTTTTGCTATTGATGTGATATCCTTCGTTTAAATAAGGCTCTTCTATTAACACCCTTATTTCAGTGTCTATATGTAGGAACAGTTCCTACATATAGGTAAAGTTTTCTATTGATAAAATTAGCGTTGTTGACCATAGTAATATCATGTCCGGTCAAGCACCACTGAATAAAAACGCCTGAAACCCTTGTTTTGATAGCATTGTAATTATGCATGAGCGTCAGTACATGATATCACAATTTTTTTATACCACAAGATAACTTAAAAATCTTATATATATATGGGCTTGATTGTAGTCTTATCTTTGCCCCTACTATATTTTAGAATGTTTGGGAAAACCATGAAATTGTTGAAAAAGATTATTATCAGCCTAATTTTTATGATTTTAATAATATTGAGTTTACCAATAAAGGTGTATGCTCAAGACTATCAAATTAAATTCGATCATATTAAAGTTAACGATGGATTATCTCAAAGTGGTGTTGCACCTATTCTCCAGGACAGCCAAGGATTTATGTGGTTTGGTACGCAAGATGGACTAAACAAATATAATGGATATACTTTTAAAATATACAAACACCAAGAAGAAGATTCCCTATCATTATCAGATAATTTTATATTATCCATCTATGAAGATAAGGAAGGTATCATCTGGGTGGGGACCGAAAGTGGGGGACTGAACAAATTTGACCGTAAAACTGAGCAGTTTACTCATTATACTTATGATTCGGGAAATCAACATAGCATAGGAAATAACAAGGTTTTATCCATCTACGAAGATAAGGATGAAAAACTTTGGGTTGGTACGGATGGCGGTGGACTCAATGAGTTTAATCGGGAAACCGAGCAATTTACTCGTTACACGCACAACCTCGATGATCCCAATAGTTTAAGTAATGATACTGTATTATCAATCTATGAAGACAAGGATGGAACACTATGGGTTGGTACGAATGGCGGCGGACTCAATGAGTTCAATCGAGAAACTGAGAAATTTACTCGTTACATACACAACCCTGATGATCCCAATAGTTTAAGTAATAATATTATATTATCAATTTATGAAGACCACTCTGACAGGCTGTGGATTGGTACGAATGGTGGTGGACTCAATCACTTTAATCGCGACACTAGACAATTTATCAATTTTAGACACGAATCAGATAACCCAAACAGTTTAAGTGATAATACTGTAAATTCAATTGTTGAAGACCGATTAGGTAATCTTTGGCTAGCAACCAGTAGCTGGTATGGGAATTACTATGGTTCAGCACTCAATAAGTTTAATCCTGAAACTAAGCAATTTACTCATTATACTCAAGCTTTAGCTGGTCAAAATAGCTTAAGTGATAATATAGTTGGTTATATATTTAAAGATAAGTCAGGAATTATATGGATTGGAACTGGTTTTAGTGGAGTTAATAAGTTAGACACAAAACACAAAAAATTTACTGGCTACAAATATGAGGCTAATAACTATTACAGCTTGAGTGATAATCATGTTATGTCAATTTATGAAGACTCCTCTGGTTTAATCTGGATTGGCACTAATAGTGGTGGACTCAATAAATTTAACCATCAAACTGGAAAATTTACGCATTACACTCATGACTCCAACAATCCCAATAGTTTGAGTAGCGACAATGTTTGGTCAATCTACGAAGATAGCAACGGTGCGCTTTGGGTTGGCGCGTTTGGGGGTGGACTCAATAAATTTAACCGCCAAACTGGAGAATTTACCCATTACATTCATGAACCTAATAATCCCAATAGCTTGAATCATAATACAATCTCATCAATCTATGAAGGCAGAGAAGGTACATTTTGGATTGGGACTTTTGGTGGCGGAATTGATCAATTTAATCGCCAAACCGAGGAATTTAGTCACTACCTGCATAATCCAGATGACCCAAATAGCTTGAGTGATAATTCGGTTGTATCAATTTATGAAGATAGTTCAGGTACACTCTGGATTACCACGTTCAACGGTGGACTCAACAAATTTGACCGCGAGACAGAAAAATTTACCCGCTACACCCACGAAACTAATAACCCCAATAGCCTAAGCTATGACCGAGTATTGTCAATCAATGAATACCCAGCCGGAACACTCTGGTTAGGCACCTACGGCGGCGGACTTAATAAATTCGATATCGCCACCGAAACCTTTACCCATTACACCGAAAATGACGGTTTACCCAGCAATTCTGTTGTCGGTATCCTTGCAGACGATAATGGAAATCTCTGGCTAAGTACAGGTAATGGCTTATCCAAATTTAACCCCGAAGCGGAAACCTTTAGAAACTACGATGTCGGTGATGGACTTCAGGGAAACGAGTTCGATGGCGTGAAAGCCTACGCCAAAACCAAAGATGGTGCGATGTTATTTGGCGGACTCAATGGCTTCAACTTATTTTATCCCGACCAAGTTAAAGACAATCCTCATATTCCCCCCATTGTGATCACCGATTTTCGAATCTTTGATCAAACCGTCAAACTAAACCCCGCCATCTCCGTTGCCAAGGACATTAAATTATCCTACAAAGACAACTTCTTTAGCTTTGAATTTGCCGCCCTTGACTATACCAATCCAAAAAAAAACCAATACGCCTACAAACTCGAAGGATTTGATCAAGATTGGATTTACTCCGGAACTCGACGCTACGCCAGTTATACAAACCTCGACCCCGGAACGTATACCTTTCGAGTTAAAGGGTCGAATAACGATGGAGTTTGGAACGAAGAAGGCACATCTGTGGCGATTACGATTACCCCGCCACCCTGGAAAACAGGTTGGGCTTATACCCTTTATGGAATTGCCGTATTCGGCGCTATTTATGGCTATGTCCAATGGAAAACTCTAGCCCAAGCTAGAGAAAATGCCCTGCTACGTGCCAGTGAGAAAAAGCTGAATCAAATATTAGAAGCCCTTCCCATCGGCGTCGCCGTTATTAACCAATTGTTTGAGAATATTTATGTGAATAAATTAGGTTGGCAATTCCTGGGAAAAGAACTCGCTCCCAAGGCGACAGGGAAAAACTATTCCGAGATTTATCAATTTTATATTGCTGGAACAGATAAGTTATATCCCTCAGAAAAACTACCCATAGTTCGCGCTTTGCAGGGAGAAACAGCAAGAGTTGATGATTTTGAAGTTCGCAACAATGATAAAAGGAATTTGTGGGAGATATTAGCTACCCCTATTTATGATGAAAAAGGCAATATTATTTATAGTATAGCCGCTTTTCAAGATATTACCCATCGCAAACAGCTAGAAGCCGAACGCCAGCAGTTTATTGAAGCCCTACAACAAACGAATGAACAACTGCAAGTTATTTTAAATACTGTACCCGGTTGTGTGGCTTGGATTAGTGCAGACGGGCGATACCTTGGCGTTAATCAGCATGCAGTGGATAATTGGGGCTTGTCTCCCAGCGATTTTATTGGTCAAAAAATTGGCTTTCGCAACAAGAGTTCGGAGTATATTCATTTTATACACCAGTTCTTGGCAAGTTCAGAACTTACCGCCTCTCAGGTGGTTGATTTCAAAATAAAGGATTCGATTCGCAATTATTTGATTATCGCGCAAAAGTACCAACAAGGTAAAGCGGCGGTTTTAGTTGGTATTGATATCACAGAACAAAAGCAAGCTGAAGCTGAACTGCAAACATCTCTGCGGGAAAAAATAGTTCTGCTACAGGAAGTTCACCATCGGGTCAAAAACAACTTACAAATTATTTCAAGTCTCCTGGATCTTCAATCCCAGAGGTTAACTGATCCCCAAGTGTTGGATGTTTTCCAACAGAGTGAGAATCGGGTTAAGTCTATGGCGCTGGTTCATAACCAGTTGTATCAATCTACCTCTCTAGAAAAGATTGACTTTGCCGATTATGTCGAAACCTTAGCCTCCTATCTATTCCAGTCTTATGGCGTGAATCGAAGCTTAATTAACTTAATTAAATTGCAGATTGACGTTGAACCGATTTCTCTCAACCTAGACACAGCAATTCCCTGTGGCTTACTGCTGAATGAGTTACTGTCCAATGCCTTAAAATATGCCTTCCCTGAATCCCGTCCAGGTGTGATTACCATTAAACTGACATCCGAGTGCGATCGCAGACTGACTCTCACGGTTCAAGATAACGGAATTGGCTTACCTGAAGGGTTTGAGCCGGAGAATCCCAAGACATTGGGATTTCAGTTAATCCAGGCTTTAAGCGAACAGTTGGAGGGAGAATTGGATATCACGCAAGATCAAGGAACCCAATTCACAATTCGGTTTTTTGATCTATGAATCATTCCTAGTGGCGGTTCCCTACCCTTGTCAAGGGGAGGGTTATAACGGGGGTAGCGTTCCCCGGATTTGGTATGACAAGGCTAAGCGCGATCGCTTCCCCGATACCTGTTCGGGCCCCTGTCACGATGGCGACTTTTCCTTCTAGGAGTCTACTCACGATCTAAACCTCTTCCCATGACTATTTCTACTCTGTTCTTGTTTTCAAATCATCTCAAATCAATTTTTTATACATCTATCTTTAGGATGATTTTAGCTGGGGATATTTGGAAAATTGGCGATAGTCTAGCAAAGGTTCTTAATTAATGATGCTCAATCTTTTGATAACCAATACTGATAAATCAAGTTCTATCTATTGATAGATTTTTCGCCAAAGGTATAGTAAGCTAATATATGTAAAGATTTGTAAACCACTCACTCATATAAGAAAAATGGATCGGCGTAAACTACTCAAGTACTTGTCAATCGGTGTAGCTGGAACCTCCTTAACCGCTGCTGTACAGTCTCTCGTATCAGCATCTGGTGGGGGAGGTGCTGCATGGGGTTATACCGGATCACTTGGACCGAGTAATTGGGGAAGTCTTGATCCAGCTTATGCGGTTTGTGGAACGGGAACACGACAATCTCCAATCGCTCTAACCAATCCCATTGGGGTCGATTTTGAAGACGACTTTACCATTAACTACAACTCGTTTTCCCCAACTATTCGGGATACTGGTAAGACTATCCAAGTTGACTGTCCTCCCGGCAGTACTCTGACCTTGGATGGTAAAACATTTAATTTAATCCAATTTCACTTTCACGCTCCCAGTGAACATACAATAGATAACCAAGTTACGGAGATGGAAGTTCACCTAGTTCATCAACGTACAGATGCAAATGGAAACGTAGAACTAGCGGTTATTGGCAGGCTCATGGAAGTGGGTAGTTCTGGTACTAACTCTGAGATGGCAAAGATTTTGAACAACCTACCCGCCTCAGGTGGAACAACATCACCATCAGTAACCATCAATCCTAAAAAGTTTCTTCCTCAGGATGGTTTGATAGGCAGTCTCCTGCCCCTCCTGGCCACCCCGCCCAAATATTATCGGTATTCTGGTTCTCTCACCACACCCCCTTGCTCAGAAATTGTGAATTGGCTTGTATATAAAGATACGATGAGAATTACATCAGGACAATTCGCCAACTTTACAAACCTATATTCCAATAATTCCAGACCTGTGCAAGAAAGGAACGGTCGGCTCGTACTCAAGGATTAATTAAATCCACCTTTACAGACAAGGGAGACGAGAAAGAATGTTGCGGGTTAGCAGATATTGCTAACCCAAACAAACTACTAATTCTTAACCCCCAACCGCCGCCATGGTAGTGGGTTCAGCAGGTGTAGCCTCTTGTTCTCCGAGGCGATTGTGATAAAGTTGGGCTAAACGCTGTTCGTATTCTGCCAACTCCTTTTCAATCTGAGTAAACAGGACTGTTGACGTGGGATCTGTGAATTGTTTCCGCAGATTATAAGCATCGACAACACCCGTTTGAATGTCACCCAAGGCATGGCGTAAAATTGATAAACTGTCGCTTGGTTGCAGCCAATTTTGTAAGGTGGCGTAGGCGTCTGTCGCCACTTCCGGAATAGATTCAAATGCCTGAAAATCTCTCAAACGATTTTCCAGCATAATAATATGATGCTGCTTATTTTCGATGATTTCTTGCAGTAGCGATCGCAACTCGACATCAGCCACTTTTTGGGTATAATATTCAAAGGCTTTTCGCCCATATCGTTCCCCAGCTAAAGCCGTATTCAATCCATTAACAATGTCGCTTTTGCTACTACCCCCCCAAGCTTCTGCCAATTGCCACCATTGAGCTGTCGTATCCTTTTCATCGGGTAACGCTTGATCCGGAATACCTAAACCCAATCGGGTGAGAATTGCTGTGGTAAATATTGCCAAGTCACCGGGTTGACGAGAGGTAATCAGATTACCATCCACCACTAAAGGTTCATCCACATAATTAGCACCGGCATTCGTCATATCCTTGCGAATGGAGAGAAATCCGGTAGCATTTTTGCCCTGAAGTAAATCCCCTTCAATTAATACTTGGGGACCATGGCACACCGCCGCGACGAGCTTATTCAACTCCATGGCTCCTTGCACAAATTGTACGGCATTAGGGTTATTTCGCATCGTATCCGGCGCCATCCCTCCGGGGATAACTACGGCGTCGAAACTTTCTGGACGTGCTTCGGTTACTGTACCATCAGGTTTAATCGAAACCTTCCCTTGTTTTCCCTGATAGGTTTCATTCATGCGCGAACCCAGAACCACAACCTGTGCCCCCGCTTGTTGCAGCGCTTGATAAGGGATTTGAAACTCAGAATCTTCAAAATTATGATCAATCAGAATGGCAACTTTTTTGGATCTATTATCGGTTATCATCATCAGAATTGTTAACGAGTTGATCGGGTAAAATATTGGAATTGTATTCTTTCAGCCACGAATAATACGACGGGCTAAACAGGTATTATGGATAAGTATTTTCAGCTTATAAACGGCTCCGGAAAAAGTCATCTCTCAAAAGAAAGAAATAGGGTTCGCTCTGGGGTAATAAACCGATTTACCGGCGAAACGCTAAGCTGTTGGGTGGGAGTAGTAACCTACTGCCGTAGTACAGCTAAAATTGTGGAATAGGTTGGGTTCGTAGTAGGGGCTAAAGCCCCTGATTTTATGTATGGGTTTTCTGGTTGTAAGGCGAATCTACCAAATTAGCTGTGCCACACCACTACAAGGAGATATAGATGGAACCTAAAAACATAAACCAATCCCAGTCCAACCCGATATCATCAGACGAAAGTCAGGTTGAAGAATCGAGAAACCGTATGGCAAGTGGCGAACCCACCACTACTGATATAGATGCTAACCTCTACCAAGCAAAAGTAAGCGGTGAGGAAGCCGTTGGCGGCTTAACTCCCACACCGGAGCAAAATGTGACCCAGGAGATAGAGCGAGTAGTTGGTGTAGCAGGCGCTCAAAAAGAACCGGTGCAAGTCACCAATAAGCTAGAACGGCGGGATGAGCAGCGTTGGGAATTAGATCCGAAGTCCTCTGAAGATTATCAAGAACACGGACTCTAGAATTTTGGTTGGCGTAATAGCAATTAGCGGCAGATAAGAAGTCAAAAGTTACCAGCCATAATTTTGAGTATTGAAGCCTACACTGAGCTGGCGCTACGGTGTTGGTAATTCAGGCGCTAATCGTATGAATGTTGAGCAAGTTCGTTCCGCCTGGGATTTTTGTCGGAATCCCAGCGATAATCAAAATTTTGTCTCCCGCTACCACTAAATTCCGTTTTAATAACTGAGTTTGGGCTTGATTAACTAACTCTTCAAAAGACTCAACTTCTTGCTCGATTAACAGGGGTTTAACCCCCCAAACTAAATTCAAGTTGTGGTAAACTTCTAAATTAGGAGTTAGAGCAATAACAGGCACTCCTGGACGCTCGGCGGCGGCTAGTTTGGCGGTGTGTCCTGTACTGGTGAAAGCCGCAATACAGCGCAAATCCATAATCTTATCAATCGTGTTGAGCGCTTCACTCAGGGCATTGGCTTCACTGGTTGCGGCTGGGGGATAATTGACAAATTTAATTTCCGGTTCCACATCCGTGGCAATACGGGCTAGCATTGTCACGGCTTTAAGTGGATATTTACCCACGGCTGACTCCCCGGAAAGCATAACCGCATCGGTGCCATCGATAATTGCATTAGCCACATCACTGGCTTCAGCACGAGTTGGACGGGGATTATTAATCATACTGTCGAGCATTTGGGTGGCTGTGATTACCGGAATCCCCTTTTGGTTACAAATCCGAATAATTTTCTTTTGCAGAAACGGGACTTTTTCCGGACTCATTTCTACACCCAAATCTCCCCGTGCTACCATGATACCGTCACTTTCATTAATAATGGCTTCTAAGTTCGCGATCGCTTGAGGTTTTTCGATTTTGGCAATCACGGGTATAGAGGAGGCATTGTGCTGCAGGAGAAATCCTTTGAGAGTACGGATATCTTCTGCAGAACGAACAAAGCTTAAGGACACCCAGTCTACCCCTTGAGCAATGCCAAATTCCAAATCTTGTCGGTCTTTGTCTGTCATAGAGGGTAAGCGATTTAGGCTCAATCCGGGCAGGTTAACACCTTTACGGCTTTTGAGTACACCCCCTTCGACGACTTGACACTTAACAGTATTGCCCTCAATTTCCTCAACCCGAAGCTCTAAGAGTCCATCATCCAGCAGAATCTGCACTCCGGGTTCCGCTTCTTGAGCCAAGTGGGGATAGTCGATAGAAACCGTTTTCGCTTGATGATTGAATTCCGAAATGGGAACTAAGGAAATCAATTCTCCTTGAACCAGATCAAGTCGTGCATCGGGCAGTTTACCGACTCGAATTTTTGGTCCTTGTAGGTCTTGGAGTAAAGTAATCGGTGTATCTAATTCCTCTTCAATAGAGCGTAGCAAAGAAATCGTGTGAGCATGGTCATCGTAGCTACCATGGGAGAAGTTCAACCGTGCCACATTCATTCCCACTTGCACCATTTGCTTGAGGATGTCTGGTGAATTACTTGCAGGACCAATGGTAGCAACGATTTTAGTGCGATTGCTTAGAGGTTTCATTATCAATTATCCCTAAATTGTGGTATGGGCACGGCATTGCCGTGCCCTATTATCTTATTTATCTCGTCCCGTTATCTCTTCCCGTCTATTTACGCTGGTTTCATCGTCACAATACCATAAGCATCCGTTGCCAGATAATCCTGGGCAGCATGTTGAATCTCGTGGGCATTGACGGCTTGAATGCGAGCCGGATAATTTAATGCTGGGGTTAAATCACCCAATTGGGAGTGATAATAACCATATAGACTGGTGCGATCGCTCGGTTTCTCATTACTAAAGGTAAAGCGATTCGCCACCTGGGTACGAATTCGGGCAATGTCCACCGCCGCGACACATTCTGTTTGTAACCGACGAATATGTTCCTCAATCGCCGCTTCCACAATTTCTAAGTTCTCTGTGGGAAGCTGGGCGGAAATATAAAATATTCCCTGTAGCTGCTGAGTCATATTACTCACCCCAATATGAGTCACCAGTTTACGGTCTTCGCGCAAATCTCGCACTAACCGCGACATCCGCCCCTGTCCTAAGATAGCGGCTAAAACATCTAACGGATAGGTACTCTCCAACTGTTTTAATCCCGGTACTCGCCAAACCATGACCAATCGCGCCTGCTGTAATGTCGAGTCTACATACTCTTGGCGCACAATGTCGGTAAACGGCGCTTCTGGCTTATAGGTAAGACGGGATGATTGGGGATTGGGTGAAGCATTCGCGTTGGGATTTTGACCGACAACCGATAAATCTGGGCGCATAAGCTTCGCCCCTACGTGGGCAAATCCCTGCACTACTGTGTCAATCAACTCCTCCACGGGTAAATTGCCCACCGCTACGGCTGTCATCGTTTTGGGCTGATACCAGGTGCTGTGAAAGTCTCGCATCTGCTGAGCGGTTAAGGATTCAATCACAGAAGTCGGTCCAAGTACCGGGCGACGGTAGGGGAGGTAGTCAAAGCTGGTTTCTAACGCCCGCCGAAAGGTGCGGCGACGGGGACTATCTTCCGAACGCCGAATTTCTTCTAACACTACTAACCGTTCCCGTTCAAAGGCGTCATCGGGAATCAGAGGATTTAACACCACATCCAGTTGCAAGGGCGCGAGTTGAGCAAAATCTTTTGGTGCTGTGGTGATGTAGTAATGGGTGTAATCATGACTCGTTGCTGCATTGGTCACCGCACCACGTTCTTCAATCAGCCGCTCAAACTCGCCACTGTTTAGGCGTGGTGTTCCCTTAAAAACCATGTGTTCGAGAAAATGCGCCATACCGTTAATCGGGTCAGATTCAACGGCGGAACCCACATTCACCCAGACATTCAGGTTAACCGCATCGACAGGCATCTGTTCTGCCACAATGGTTAGACCATTCGGTAATGTCTCAAGGGTTGGGGCATTTAGAGGTGGAGTTTTGAGCAGAGTTGAGGTCATTCGTTACTCGCTTGCTTTGCAGTTGTGCCATGTTTCTCTATCTTAATGGGTTTGTCAGATTCCCCCGGCATATCCTAGGGAATGCCAGAGGATGCGATTGAAATCGCTGCTACACTGGCCCTTTCGTCCGCCTGCGCGGACTGGGTTATAACGGGGGTGGCTAACCCGGATTTGGTATTAATTATTATCGCTGTTTCCGTCAATGCAGAAAACAGCAGTTGGCGTTTATTCAGGGGAATTTACGGTTAAATTTGATGGCAATTCGTGATAAATTTAGGCTTATTGGGTATTCTTCCCTAGGATATTGGAATTACTCTAAGCCAGTCGCTATATAGGTTTTATGGGTATGCTTTTGATTGTGCGATCGCGCTAATCAACTCTTTGCTCTTTTATTCCTCAATTTTTATCTATTTTTAATAACTATACTGCTTACCTCAATCGCTTTTTATATCTCTTTTATTTCATTTTTTCAAGGCAAGATGCTACCCCTACCACTAATTTACCTAATTAGGATGATCCAAATCACCGGAGTAATGTGCTACTTATTCCTTCCTTCCTTCCTTCACCCCCACAAAGAGTGGGTGTCGATGCTTACTTCCAGTCCTATCCGGAAGTTTTCAATATTTCTTAACCCATTGACTATTTTGCTGAAATATCTTTATATTACTTTAAGATTCCCTCAGCCCTCGACAGCCCTGTCATTGTCTCTCTAACTCCTACTGTCAGTCCACTCCCTCCATTGATAGCTCTTGAACAGAATCGCTTTTTACCACTGCCCTCTCCAATCTTTACCAGAACTTTATTTGTTTGGGTAATTTTAAATGAAAACTTGTTAAAAAATTCATCATTTTCTTCCTACAATTAATAGATAGAGGCTGTAATAAGTTAATGAACCAGGATAAGAAGCTACTAACTAAACTTATATCTACCAATTGTCACCATACTTAACTCCTATCGTCAACAATGACACCAACGGCTTAATTCAAGTCTTTCTCTAAAATCATGAATCATTTTTCCTTAAAAAATCAAAATCTATCTCACTTCTTGGCTTATCTTATGCTTTTTTCCCATTCCCGATATCCCCCAGTATCCCAAAACAAGGTTTTAATGAGTCAGCAAAACCCATTAAATCTAAACCAGCGTTTATCAAAGATTGTCCCTTTAACCTGGATCAAAGAAGGCATTCGCAACCTCAGCATATCTCAGAAAATTGGTTACGGCTACGCCTTAGCGATCGGCATATCCACTCTGGGAACAACAGGAGGATTAATTCTAGGTAATTATTACCAAGAACAAGCCCAACAACAAGAACGGGTTGCCGATCAGCAGCACCATCTCCTCAGCAACCTGGAAAATGCCACCTTTGCTGTGCGATCGCATCCCCAAGCACTATTGGCTGCATCGGTTAACCCTAGCCAGGTTGACGCCCAAAAGACTCAGTATTTAGCCGATGTGGAGCGGATGAAACGCCTACTCTTTTCGTTAGATACGTTCATCCAAGCATATCCCCATGACTTGGACATTAATACGGCTGAATTACATCATCTTGTTAAGGAGTATGAAGCGAATATAGACGCCTACAATCAGGTGATTGAATCACTCTGGCAGATCAGTGAATCGGAGAACCTGAAGTCAGAGGACGTTTCTGTCATTCAACAAGAACTATTAAAGGCACTCCATCACCCCTCTACCAGTCAAGTGATGGCTCAATTCGATCACCTATCCCACCATGTAGAGGATGCCAAAACTAAAGCTGAAACGCAACAGTCTCAGGCAGATCAAAAACTGGCACAAGCAGAAGCCCTACGCCTGCAAATCATCGTTATTAGTTCACTGTTATCAGTCGGTATCGCCGTACTCTTAGCCACTATTACTAGCCGTGCGATCGCGTATCCTATCGAAACAGTAACTCAAGTGGCTAGTGCGATCGTCAAAGAATCCAATCTAGAGATTCGCACTCCCGTTACCACCAACGATGAAGTCGGTTCATTAGCCACATCCCTAAATCAGCTTGTCCAGTGGGTAGATGACTCAACTCAAGAACTGCAACTAGCGCGTCAAACCTTAGAACAGCGCGTCGAGGAACGGACGCAAGAATTGACCCAAGCGCTTAAAGAACTCCAACAAACCCAAGCCCAACTGATTCAACGGGAAAAAATGTCCAGTTTAGGACAAATGGTAGCCGGGATTGCCCATGAAATTAATAATCCAATTAACTTTATCTACGGTAATCTAGATTATGCTAAGCGATCAATTAATGACTTACTGAACCTACTAGAACTTTATCGGCAAGAATATCCTCAGCCTAATGCAGCGATTCAAGAACAAAGCGAAGCGATGGATTTAGATTTTCTCATCGCCGATATGCCGAAAATGCTGTCGTCCTTAAAAATGGGGGCTGAACGAATCCAGGAAGTTGTCTTATCATTGCGGAACTTCTGTCGTCTGGATGAAGCACAGTTGAAACAGGCAGATATTCATGACGGACTAGAGAACACCCTCTTGCTTGTCGGTCATCGTATCCAGCCAAATATTAACATCGTCAAAAAGTACAGTCAATTACCGCGAATTGATTGTTATCCGGCTCAACTCAATCAAGTTTTTATCAATATTATCAGCAATGCCATTGACGCCTTAGAAGACATTCAAGGCAAAGCCATCCCGACAATCGTCATTCGTAGCGAAACCATCAATAATCGTTGGATTCGCGTAGCAATTTGGAACAACGGTGAAGCGATTCCAGGAGAAATTAAAGACCGGATATTCGATCCCTTTTTCACCACCAAGTCTGTTGGCAAAGGGACAGGGATGGGATTAGCAATTTGTTACCAGATTGTGAAAAAGCACCAGGGTAAAATTGAAGTCACCTCTGAACCAGGGAAAGGAACTGAATTTGTGATTATGCTACCCATTCAAACAGAACAAGAGATGGCGATATCTGCTTAAATGTTCAACACATATACCTCACCTTGTCCATGTTTATTCTAATCCTGAAATACCATAATCGCACCTGAATAACAAGCCACCCAAACCTGATTTGTTTCTGGATCATAAGTAATGCCAATAGGGTTAGCATTGGTATTCACCGTTTGCTGAATTGACATGTCGCTGGTGCGAACCTTACTCATCGTATTCGAGTGGTAATTCACCACATACATAAATTGACCATCATCGGATATATCCATACTGCGTGGTGCATTCCCGGTGGCAACTTTGCGTAAAACTTTACCTGTAGCTAAATCAATTTTAGCCACCGTTCCTTCCCCATTTAAGGTGGCGTAGAGATACTGATCGGCTGGATCAATGCTTAAATGACGCGGCGAATTACCAATGTTTTTGATCCAGTCGAGGGAGAAATCGTTGAGATCGACAACAGCAATATCATAAGACCCCATCACAGCCACATACGCTTTTTGAGACGCCCTATCAACAACAATTCCCCGGGGATATCGACCCAATTTAATCCGCCGAACTTCCTGATTTTGCTGAGTATCGACAACGCTTAAATCCCAACTACACCAATTACTGACGAGAACCAACCGATTATCGGGGCTAGTGGCGACAAATTTAGGCACAGATCCGACTTCAATCACTTGGTCAATTTCTAAATTATCAGTATTGATGCGATACAAAAAACTATTGTCTGTTTTTTGGGAAGGATCACATTTATCAGTTCCTGGCTTATTAAACCCTGAACCATACATTTGGTAGTTAGACACCCAAGCATATTGCCCATTATCAGAAAATGCCGCTTCAACGGGAGAGCCTTTATAGGTTCCATTCCCCTTTGAATGCCCGTATTTCTGCAAATTCACGGCATCGGCAATGGTTTTGACTAAGTTATATTGGCGGTCGTAAACCGTAATTGTATGGCTGTACATCATGTTCTGGGCAAAAAATAACCCCCGACCTGAATGTACAATGGATTTGGGGGAAATTTTGCCAGCAATGGTGTGTTTAAGCGTCATCTGGCTGGACTGACGTTGCTCATTGTCCTTTTTTTTTTCGCTGTCTTCGTTAATAATTGATTCCTGATTAAAGGGACTATTATCGGAATTTCCTGTCGGTGTAGAGAACGAATCAAGATTCGAGGGACTCGTGTCGTAATTTTCTTCCGGTTCGATGAATGAGTCTTGATTAAAGGGACTATCGTCAGAGTTTTCCTCTGGTGTAGAGAACGAGTCTTGATTCAACTCTGATGTCGGAGACTCAATCGGGGATGGTGTTACCGCAGGAGATGGCAATTCTAATGCGGCTTTGGTGCTAGAACCCACCATACCATCTACGTTTAATCCTTTGACTTTCTGAAATTGAATCACGGCTGTCTCAGTTAAGCTGCCATAATAACCTGTGAGCGGTCCATCGTAATACCCCTGTTCTTTTAAGGTTCTCTGTAGCGCTGTCACGTCTGAATTGCGACTCCCTCGCTTGAGGACTAAACCAGGATTAGCGAATCCAATTCGATCCTCTGTAACCTCAGTAGATGGGGGAGTTTGTGAGGAGGATGAAACCGGCTTCGATTCGAGTGCAGCACGGGTTTGAGAACCGGCAATACCATCGACGGTTAATCCGTGGGCTTTTTGCAGTTGAATCACGGCGTCTTGGGTGGTTGAGCCGTAGTAGCCGGTAATCGGTCCACTAAAGTAGCCAGCCACTTGTAAATTTCGCTGTAGAGAGGTGACTTGAGGATTGCGATCGCCTCGCTGGAGGATAAAATTGGGTCGGGCGGATACTAGGGGTTTATCGGGTTCTAGTGTGGCTGAATCCAACTCTAGGGGTGTTGGTGTTTGGGAATCAATACTCGAATTAGTCGGTGCGGCTGAGTCGGACTTTAATGTGGCGGTGGTATTCGCCCCCACGATACCATCGGGGTTGAGTCCATTGGCTTTTTGAAATTGGATGACGGCGGCTTCGGTTAAGGGTCCATAGTAACCCGTAATCGGTCCTGTAAAGTAACCCTCTGCTTGCAGGGTTTTCTGAAGATTGGTCACCTCAGCCCCACTCGTTCCTTTCCGCAGCGCTAAAACGGGACTGGCTAGGCTGACAATGAACAGCGCCATAGTCAGGAAGATAAAGGGAATCCAAGCCGCACTCAAGCCCTTTTTCGAGTCGAGTTCGGGGATGAATAAGCTTGAACTGGCGGGGGATGGGGGTTCGGAGGTTGCCAATGCTTCATCAGTGACCGCCAAATGAAGGGAGGCAGAATTTTCCATTGTTCTCTATTGTTTAGCGCATTCTTCGCTATCCTATACCAGGAACTTTGACAAGGGCTACCCCCTAGAGCGTCAGTCGAGTAACTTTAAATTACTGGGCGCGATCGCATTGATCATTTAGAATATATTAAGGTTATTACTCTAACTTTCACCTAGAGGCTACTCCTGCATCATACCAACCGCCTCCAAACACCTCTAAACAAGACAGACAGAGGCGGCAAGGGAAATTTTAGTGGTCTGTTACTTCTACCCTCTTGTCCTGAGTCTAAAAGCTAGTCTGGACAATAAGTTCAGTCATCGATGCGACTGAAACACTAACAAGAGAGAAAATGAGCGAACTTGATGCCATTAACCTTATTAATGTGATTCAAGTTACATTAGTGGTGTGCAGCTAATTACCCAGACCAACGGAAATTATCACGTTACTGTCAATCTATCTATCACAATGCACTACCTACAAATCCTGGATACTAAAAAATAGTTTCTTTCCATGAGGGGACTTTTCTTATGCCAAATACCATAGAGCAACTCCCTGAAGGCGGAATGGGCATAAAAATCATTTCCCAGATCGCCGACGATATCAGGTATACCCGCACCCTAGACAATAAAAATTGTTTGTTTATCAGCAAAGTCTATGAACAAGAACCTGTTAAAATATTACCGAAATGCCACCAGAAAAATCTGTTCGCCAGGTTACTTTGTTTTGGCAGGCGGCTGACGTTGATTCTGGGAAATTACTTGAGAAAAAAACGAATCAAGTCTCGTTATCGGAACCTCAAGCTTACTGTCAATAGCGACCTCAATGCCGTAGAGCAAATTTTAGATTGGTATGGGCAGCTCCAGCATTTACCCATTCCTCAACAAGTTTGGCAGTTAGGTCAAATTGCCCTAGTCGAGGCGTTTACCAATGTTGTTCGTCACGCCCACAAAGGCTTATCAAAATCGACTCCTGTTGAATTGGAAATCACGGTATCTAATCATCGTTTAGATATGAAAATTTGGGATTATGGACAACCCTTTGATTTAGATGCCAAGCTGAAAGAACTTTAGCTAAAAAATACTTTGCTCATGTAGAGTCCCCCAGATTTATTTTTGCCACGTTACTTCTGTGCTCAATTATGGGCTGTCGTCTACTAACTTGAAAATCGCTGTAATATCATGTCCTGAGGATTGCCCCTAATTGCAATGCTTTAATCACAAGGGTTGCAGTCGCTTTTATTCGGGGTGTTTGACCGGACATGATAGAAATTGGAAATGGGTAGTGAGCAAGATGCTAGCATAACAACGATGAGAGCAGTTGTTGACATTAAAGTTTAAATGTTGAACAGCTTAGAATCGTCTTGTACTACTCCATCAATGGTAGTATGGTTTTGGCAGGGTGACTCCTAGAGAAAAATGCAGCGATTAAAAAAATTACTCCTTCTCTTGAAAGATAGTTGTAGGGACAACTCATTTCTGATCGCCATTGAACAGGTTGAGGGCATTGTCTCCAAGATTTTGTCTCTGGTGATGATTGCCGTCATCTTGGTGGCAATGTTCGATTTGATTATCGTTCTCTCCAAACAACTGCTGGTTGAACCAGTGGGTTTCTTTAATGAAAGCTTGTTTGAAGTTTTTGGGCTATTTTTAAATGTTCTGATTGCGCTGGAAATTCTAGAAAATATTACTGCCTATCTCCGCAAGCACGTTGTTCAAGTTGAACTGGTTATCGTCACTTCCCTAATTGCCGTCGCCCGTAAAATTATCATTCTCAACCTCGAAAAAACAGGAGGTATCGAAATTATTGGTTTAGCTCTGGCTATTCTATCACTCTCCATTAGTTATTGGATTATTCGCCGCACCGCACCGAGAAACAATCATTAGTAAAACGGTTTTTATAGTTGAGGTAGTAGGGGTGATTAAGGACGGGTTTGGTGGATAGATTATCGGTTATCCCACCAGATAAATCTATTTTGACGTTTGACGTTTGACTGGGCGAAGCATTTGCGAGTAAAATTTAGCCGTAAAGCTGAACAATCTGGGCGCATAAGCTTCTCCCCTACTATGACTCACTTCTTCCAATTTGAAAAAGATTTCGTCGATTCCTTACGCTGCATCCCTATGCAGGTGCGAATGAAATTAGACACCTGTGGCGTTAAACTTAAATTAGCCCACTGGCATCAATTTACCCAGCAAGAACGTCAGACGTTAGTGGAAATGCCCGCAACTACAGCCCCCGAAAGCCAAGTCTATCGGCAGTACTTACAAGATTTGGTAACAAACTATACAGGTCAACCTGCTTCAGAACTTGCTATCGAACCTAATCCAGCTTGGATGGAAGCAACGACAATTCCATCCGATGTTCAAACTAAAGCCCAAGAATTTGATGTTTCCCTCACGCTTGAGGAGTGGAAAGCCCTAACTCCCGCCCAGCGCTTTGCCCTAATTAAACTGACGCGCCCTAGTCATGAAAACCGAAACTTTTTGCCTGCACTCAAAGAGTTTAAGATCATCTAAGTAGATCGTCATTTGTTTATTGTTTACTGTTCCTCATAATTCACTTACTTTAATGCTATGGAATTTAAGGAATCAGAAATTGAGGATTGAGATGATCGAATCTTTGAATCTACCGGATTTTGATAAAGATTTGAGCAACAATACTGCTGTAGATTAGGTTCAATGGGAATTTCTATGATAAACTCTGTTCCCTGACCCGGTGATGAAAAGCACTTGAGATGTCCGCCATGCTTTTCTACCACAATCTGATAACTGATAGACAAGCCTAATCCCGTACCCTTGCCAACGGGTTTGGTGGTAAAGAAAGGATCAAACAGTCGCTGCTTGACGCAATCAGGAATACCGACACCATTATCCGCAATCCGAATAGCAATCCAGTTTTCGTTAATCACCTGCGTACTAACCTGAATGGTGGGGGTTTTAGATGAAGTTCTCTCGTCCAATAGATCTTTTTCTAACCCTTCTTCTAAAGCATCGATCGCGTTACACAGAATATTCATGAACACTTGGTTCAATTGTCCCGCATAGCAGTCGATCAAGGGTAAGTCTCCATAGTTTTTGACCACAGTGATCGAGGTTCGCCCTGCTTTGACTTTGATGCGGCTTTGCAAAATCAACAGAGTATTATCAATCCCTTCATGAATATCCACCACGCTTTTCTCGGCGCGATCCAGATGGGAGAAATTCCGCAGCGATCGCACGATTTGATAGATCCGATCCGCCCCCACTTTCATCGAATGCAGTAACTTCGGCAGATCCGTGGTAATAAAATTGAAATCGATGATCTCGATATGCTCTTGAACTTTGGCTGAGGGTTTGGGAAAGGATTCTTGATAAAGCTCAACTAACTCTAATATATCCTGAAAGTATTGCTCAGCGTAATTCAGGTTACCATAGATAAAGTTCACTGGATTGTTAATTTCGTGAGCAACTCCCGCAACTAATTGCCCTAAACTCGACATTTTTTCCGAGTGAACGAGTTGGGCTTGAGTGTATTTGAGCTTTTGCAGGGCGTCTTGCAGTTGCTGAGTCTGTTGTTCCAACTGGGTTTGCGATCGCCGCCGTTGATGTTCGACTTGTTTACGTTCCTTAATTTCCCGTCTGAGTCGCTGATTAACTTGCACGAGTTCAGCGGTGCGTTCAGCCACTCGTCTTTCTAAGTCATCATGAGCATTTTGCAGCGCTTCTTGTGCCAGTTTGCGTTCAGTGATGTCCCGGACTACTTTAGTAAACCCGCGCAATTGCCCTTTTTTGTCATACAATGCTGTAATCACTGCATTTGCCCAAAATATCGATCCATCCTTGCGGACTCGGTAACTTTCGTCCTCAAACCGACCGTTTTCTGCCGCGATTTTTAGGGCTTGCTCTAGTTTACCTGCTTTAAAATCCTCCGGTAAATAAAACCGAGACACGGGTTCACCGAGAATCTCTTCTTCTTGATAACCATTAATCCGTTCAGCGCCCTGATTCCAACTGATGACCCGTCCCTCTGGGTCTAGCATATAAATGGCATAGTCTTTGACATTTTCTACTAGACAGCGGAAGCGTTCTTCACTATCACGTAATGCTTCCTTGGATTGCTTACATTCGGTTTGATCACGCACCACAGCGTAGATCAATTTGTTTTCGGGGTGGATTGAGACATTCCATAACAGCGATTTGTAAGATCCATTAGCACAACGACAGCGATTTTTCAAGGGGATCGGTGCAGTCGGATTTTGGGTTAGGGATTCTAGCTTCGCGATCGTTAACCGTTGATCATGGGGATGGATCAATTCCAGCCAAGGTTGTGCTAAAAGTTCCTGATGAGTAAAGCCTAATATTTCCTCCCATCGGGGATTAAGTTGCTTGAAATGACCATCTTCCCCCAACACGCACAGCATATCCAACGAGAGCGTGAAAAAAGGATCGGAAGCCTGACTGCCGGTGCTTGGGGTTGGCGGTAAAAAATTTAGCATTTTATAGCTGGGGCATTATTATGGGAACCCTTATCTCTATTTTTATTTTTTTGAGGAGATAAAGAGTTGTAGATGCGCTTCCCCCGGTTATCCGTTCGTCTCCTTAAGTTTAAGTTTAAGGGAGTTTAGACCTAACGCTTCGCTTTAATGATTAGAATTTCTAGTGGGTATGATTAGTTTTTTCTATAACTTAACCTGATCCGTTGGTCAAGGGCGCACGTTGCTTGTTAGTGTCCGCTTAACGGTTCGCGGGGCAGTAAGGGAAGCGATCGCGTTCGGCTTAATGGCAGCCTCGAATTTTTGTAAAACAAAAGCTTGGCGCACAAGGATAATTGTAGCACGATTGACATCTAAGACTCCCTGCCTAAGTTTGGTGAAAAACCAGACGGGTGGAAAGCACTAGTGCAGCGCGGCGGAAGTCCTTGAGCAGCTTTGTCTATGCTGTTAAAGCAGGGGGAGCAGGGGGAGCAGGGGGAGCAGGGGGAGCAGGGGGAGCAGGGGGAGCTGTTAACTGTTCAGTTATTTCTGCCTTCTTGCACTAGGAAGACGAATAAAGCGTGGCTTGTATCGTAGTAGCGATGGTTTGATTGTAAATGCCGATTTAAACGGCAGTGCTAACATTTTAAGAAAAGTAGCCAGAAAGTTAGGCATTGACCTAAACCGACTGAGTAGACGGTGTTTGACGACCGTAGCGAGAGTGAGATTGTGGGCTTTGCCACAGCCTACTCTGTCAGCAGAATCCCCATCTATGCAAGAGCGGGGAGTGTCAACATTAAATGTTCCTTGTAGAAAGTCGGTAATCATAGAAGGCGATCGGGCTATGCAGGGTTATCAACCGATCGCCTAGTGTTGTCAGACAACTGATTCATGAAAAAACAACCATTAAATTTTTGGCAGCTCTGGAATATGAGCGTTGGATTCTTCGGCATTCAATTTGGCTGGGGACTCCAAATGGCAAATATGAGCGCCATTTTTGAGTATCTAGGTGCAAATGCCCATCAAATTCCCATTCTTTGGCTAGCCGCCCCCCTGACGGGGTTAATCGTGCAGCCGATTATTGGCAATATGAGTGATAATACCTGGGGATCTCTGGGTAGGCGACGACCGTATTTTTTGATTGGGGCAATTCTGAGTTCGATCGCGCTGATTGCAATGCCTCACTCATCGGCACTGTGGATGGCAGCCGGATTATTGTGGATTTTAGATACATCGGTCAACATCAGCATGGAGCCGTTTCGGGCATTTGTGGGGGATTTAGTGCCAAGAAGCCAACGGACGATGGGATTTGCCATGCAAAGTCTGTTTATTGGCTTAGGCGCTGTTAGTGCTTCGGCATTACCCTGGATTTTAAATAACCTCTTTCATATTCCCTCCCTCAGTGGAAATGAAGGGGCGATTCCCCTGACAGTGCAATTCTCCTTTTATATTGGTGCTGCCTTTTTCTTTGGTACGGTACTGTGGACAGTTCTATCTACAGAGGAATATCCGCCGCAAAACTTAGAAGCTTTTGAGAAGCAAAAAAAGGAAAAAGGGGGTTTGATCAATAGTATTCGAGAAGCCGCGATCGCGTTCAAAGAAATACCCCCGGTGATGAAACAATTGGCTTGGGTGCAGTGCTTTACCTGGTTAGGCATGTTCTGCTTCTTCCTGTACTTTCCCCCCGCCGTCGCCTGGAATATTTTTGGCGCGACAAATCAGCAATCATTACTTTATAACGATGGGATTGAATGGGCAGGAATTTGCATTGCTTTCTATAATGCCGTTTGTTTTGGCTTCTCTCTGTTATTACCGAGAATAGCAGAAGCCACCAGTCGCCAACTCACCCATAGCTTCTGTCTCCTCTGCGGTGGGGCAGGTTTTATGTCGCTGATGGTGATTGACAATCAATATCTGCTATTCCTGTCCATGGTGGGGGTTGGTATTGCTTGGGCAAGTATTTTGACCCTGCCTTATTCCATGCTCATTGGCGGTTTACCCCCCAAGCGCACTGGCATTTTCATGGGCATTTTTAACTTCTTTATTGTGTTACCTCAGATTGCCGTGTCTTTGGGGTTTGGCTGGGTGATGGATAATCTTCTGGATAATGATCGCCTCTTAGCCATAGTCATCGGCGGTGTCTTTATGGTGATTGCAGCGTTCTTGACACAACGGGTAGAAGACATACCAGCACAAGATTTACCATTACCTGAGGTGAAGTTATCAGAAGAAACGGCAGAAACGGCAGTTTAAAACGAATGGCACTCTCTAATTTGCCTTGTGAGATCGCCAAAACCTTTGATATACCGTAGGGTGGGCATTGCCCACCAGCATACCAGTCAGTGCGATTCAGTTGAAAACCCGTAATCATGTAGAGGGCGGTAAATTTAAATTGGGTATTAGTAGCGAGCTGACAGGCTCGCACTACAAGAATAAGAGCCATTGTTGGCATTAAGATTTTTAAATGCCGAACAGCTTCTTGGAAGCCGTGCAATGTAGGGGCTTTCTTTAGGGATTAACGTTAGGAGATAGATCTCAAACTGCACAACAAAACCCGCCCTCATCCCTGCTAAAGTTTAGCTGTAGGAGTTGCTATCAGAGTCAATGGCAGATATCCAATTTGAAATTCAAGGACAAGACGCGATCGCAGCAACGGAAGCCTTATTCGCCCATCCCGGATTAGAAGGGCATTGGGAGACGGCTGACGAACCGGATAAAGAAGGTACAATTGCCACCATTGGCGCGATTGTCGGTATTGTTGGCGGCATTATCACCATTGCTGAAAGCGATCGCTCCCTCTGGCAGAAATCACCGACCTAATTGGGCTAGCGGAACGAGATTACTACGTTCGCCTAGCCGTCAATTATACCATCACTGGGCGTAAATTATACAACTGGTTAGATGGGAGCGATCGCTTTCTCCAACGTTTGCTGAATCAGTCTCGCCGAGAGGGGATTGTTTTAGCCATCAACGCCGCCGAACAACTGGCACATCTGCCCTGGGAAGTGCTGCATGATGGCAGTAGTTTCCTGGTGCAGAAACTGCCTGCGGTTATTCCTCTACGCTGGGTATCATTGAATAGTCGGAAACTGGAAATTGATGCCGCACCCCAAAATCGGGCGCTGAATGTCCTGTTTATGGCAACCTCACCGTTAGGGATAGAACCCGTCTTGGATTTTGAGGCGGAAGAGGGGCGAATCCTGAAAGCGACAGCGCGTCAACCTTTATCACTGACAGTAGAAGAAAGCGGCTGTTTGTCGGAGTTGGGGTATTTAGTCGATGATTACGGCGAGGGATATTTTGATGTCTTGCATCTGACAGGTCATGCTACCTTTGTTGATGGAGAACCCCGCTTTTATACAGAAACAGAAATAGGTGAACCTTATCTTGCCAGCGCTGAAGATATTGCCAAAGAACTACAATTTCGACTACCCAAACTGATATTCCTCTCCGGTTGTCGCACAGGGCAAGCCGGGAAATCAGGGGCTATCCCTTCCATGGCTGAGGCATTGCTGAACTTAGGCGTAACAGCCGTTTTGGGTTGGGGACAGAAGGTTTTAGATCAAGAGGCGACAACGGCGGCGGCTGCATTATATCAGGCGTTGTCAGCCGGAAAGACATTAACACAAGCCGTTGCCCTAACATACCAAGAATTGATTAAAAATAAGGCGCGGGATTGGCATTTGTTTCGGCTGTATGCGGCGGAAACGTTGCCAGGGGAGTTAGTCACACCTGTAAGAACCCGTGGGCGCAAACCTGCACCGCCACCAACTGTTGCTACACAGTTTCTAGACACGGCAGGAACAGTAAAAGTCCCCACTCGTGAAAGTTTTGTCGGGCGTCGTCGTCAGTTACAAAACTGTTTACGGGCGCTGAAACCACCATCTGAGGATATTGGGGTATTGATTCATGGTATGGGTGGTTTGGGTAAGAGTAGTTTAGCAGCAAGACTGTGCGATCGCCTGAGTGAATTCCAACGTCTGGTTTGGGTGGGGAGAGTGGATGAACCCAGTCTAGTGAACAAGTTAGCGGCGGCGTTAGATAGTCGGGAATTAAGGGAAGCGTTACAGGATAACAGGGAAGAGTTGAAGTTTCGGCTGCGGCGGGTGTTTCGACTGTTGTTAGATCCCACCCTAGCCCACCCTTCACAAGGGAGGGAACAGCCATTTTTGCTAGTCTTAGATGATTTTGAGGTGAATCTAGAATCCCGCAATGATGGGTATGTGCTGCAACCGGAAGCGGCAGAGGTTTTAGAGGCGTTAGTCTGGGCAATTCAAGATAATTATGCCCCTCATCGCTTAATTATTACCTGCCGTTACGATTTTGAATCCAGCCAGTTACAGTATTTTTACAAGCAAAAAATGGATTCGCTGCGGGGGGCAGATTTGCAAAAAAAGTGTAATCGCCTCACTGCATTTGGTTCTGAATCTCAGGTAGATGAGGCGTTACAGGAGCAGGCGCAACGGTTAGCGGATGGGAATCCTCGCTTATTGGAATGGTTGGATAAGGTGTTATTGAATTTAGAGTCTCCCCAGCTTGCTTTAAATAGGGGGGAAAAGAATACAGTGGCGGATATTTTGGCACGTTTGGAAGCTGATCCGGTGGAGTTAAGAGAAAAGGTTTTGGCAAAGGAACTCCTGAAACAAATAGATCAGCCGATGCGGGAAATGTTATCGCGGGGATTGGTGTTTGAGTTACCCGTACCGAGGGAGGCGTTTATTGCCGTTTGTAGGGGCGGGTTTAGGGACAAACTTACTGGAAATACCGATAACTCTGAAGCGAAACCCGCCCTGAATAATGTGGATGAATACATTAATCGGGCGATAGCGTTGGGATTGTTGGAGGTTAGTCCTGATGAATCATTAAGAGTACCGCGTATTTTGCCATTGATTTTACCGGAAGATGTGGAAAATTTGCACAAGCAAGCGGCTAATATACTGTATCATATTTGGTTGGAAGAAGTAGATAGGATGGAACTACGTTGGATTGGGAATATTCCTTTCTTATTAAATCCTCCAAGCGATTTTTACAAAATCTCAAATAACACATTAGATGGAAAAATTAAAGAAATTCATCGATTAGCATTGATAGGACAAGAAAAAACAATTGTAGTCAAGACATGCTCAACTATAGCCAAACTGTGGAATCATTATAACCGATGGCATGATGTCGTAAAAATTTGCAAAGAAACTTTGGTAATTGCTGAAGATTATTGTATTTTATATAATTTGGCTGTTGCTGAACAGTTCCTGGGTGATATTGATCAAGCAATTGAACATCTTAAAAAATCGTTGGAATTATGCTCGTTAGAGGATAAAGCAGTCAAAGCATCAATTATTCATGCCTTAGCGTATATTAAAACCAGTCAGGGAGATTTTCAGGAAGCCAGTCTCCTCTATAAGCAATCATTAGCAATAAAAGAGAGTATAGGTGATGTTGGGGAGATATCAGTGACCTGGGAAAGTCTAGGAACCCTAAAAATGTTTCAGGGAGATATTGATGAAGCTATCGTTCTATATCATAAAGCTCTTGAATTAGAAAATAGTAATCCAATTAGTTATACAAGAAAGGTCAAGGCATCAATATTACATAACTTAGCAAATGCCTATACTCAAAAAGAACAACTGGAAAAAGCATTATATCTTCTTTGGCAATCTATGAAACTTTCTGAGATAAGTGGTGATTTTTATTACAAAGGGGCAAGTTTACATGAATTAGGACGTGTTTGCGATATGCAAGGAAAAGTAGAAGATGCAATTAAATTTTTATACCAGTCTCTTGAACTAAAAAAAAACGAGTGGTGATATGGCTGGAAGAGCGGCAAGCTTATCAAGTTTAGGTCAATTGTTAGCCGAAGAAAACGAAGAGTTTACAAAAGGTTTAGCCTACTTATACGAATCACTTGAAATTTACAGAAAATTAAACTTTATCCAGAATATAGACAAGATTAAAACCACTATTTATGACGTGAAGCAGCAACAAGCAGCAACATTACACAATACAGCAGTTACTAAAGTTCAAGAGGAATGTTTTGATGAAGCTATCGTCCTTTATCAGAAATCTCTTACTCTTACAGAAAGTATCGGTGATGTCAAAAATAAGGCAGCCACATTGGGAATGTTAGGACAGCTATTAGCAGAGGGAAAAGGAGATTGGGAAACAGGACTGCATTATTTACAGCAATCTATAGAAATATTGCAGTGTCTCCAATCGCCTAATATCACATTAATGAAAAAAATCACTGCCAGAGTACAAACTGAACTGGCGATAATCAAAGCAAACCGGAAAGAGATATCCGAAGCGCTCATGCTTTTTCAGCAGTCTTTGGCAATCAATGAAAGCATTAGTAATGAAAATGAATACGAAAAGGCAATGACATTGATGTGGTTGGGATGGTTAACAGCAATTGCTCAGGGGGATTATGGCACAGCATTAGATTATTTGCAACAATCCCTGGAAATATTGCAGCATTTCCAATCCCCCGAAGCGGAAAAAGTGAGGCAAATGATCGCTAACGTGCAAAAGATGGCAGACGAGAAGCAATAATCCACATCTAAACCATTCTATCTAATGGTAAGGGCGTTGTAGGGGCGGGTTTAGGGGCAAACTTAACGGACAAACCAATAACCTTTGTACAAAACCCGCCCTTTCCCAGACGGTGATTATTCCCCTACGCTGGGTATCATTTGATTTTTGAATCCAACCCGTTGCAGTATTTTTTGTTTCTACATCTTTGAGATGCGATCGCGCTTAGAATCAGGGCGGGTTTCGTTGTTCAGTTTGAAGTCTGCTTCCTAATTTAATTCCTAAACCCGCCCCTACATCTTTGGCGTGCGATCGCGCCTGGGATTAGGGTGGGTTTTGTTGTCACGTTTGATGTCTGTCTCCTAATTTAATCCCTAAAGAAAGCCCCTACAGATTACCTGTACAATTTCTGCAAAGGGAAAACCTAGCAGATCCTGATATTGATTCTTTCAAAAATTTCCCTAGAATCTCAACGCATCAAGGGACTACCATGATGATGAACCAGATACCAAGACGAAGCCATGCGCTCAAAAATATTGGTTGCCATTGACTGCGCCTGAACACTTCTGCCACCGCTAATTTGCAGAATATTTTCGATCAGAATCACGTAGGCAATTTCATTCCGAATCTCGGTGGAAATAATATCTATTTCTATCTCTAAATATTTCGTTTTCCTGAATATCTGTTCCCAGGATACTCGAATCGGCTGCCAACCGCGTAACACATTGCGCCCAGGATGAATACAAAGACTACCAGTTCCTTGCGACCAGACGGCACTCATCGCGTCAATATCTTTTTTCTCAAACGCTTGATAAAAGGCTTGATTCGCCGCTAGGACTTCAGCACGTTTGTTAGTCATGAAATACGTTCATCATTCATGGCTCATGGTACGGCTTCACCAAAAGTAAGCCAGCTCAGTATTCGCTTGGCGAAAAGCCAGCGAGATAATACTCCGTACTCTAGCAGAACTGGGGAGTGCTGTCTCCGATGGATAACCTATAACTCTCATTCCCAGTTCTACAGCTGAGGTTACATTCCCGGCAGATTTAGCCCACTGGTGAGTTCTTCCATACGTTCCCTCATCGTAGTGGTTGATTTATCGTAAGCATCTTTCATGGCGGCTGTAACCGTTTCTGAGAGGGCTTCGGCTCCTTTTGCGATCGCGTCTGGAGCAATTTCCACTCGCAGGGGTTCCTGATTCCCACTCATAAACACCTTAACCATACCATCGCTAGAGGAGCCTTCAATTTCCATTTGCTCCAATTCTTCTTGAAGCTGTTTGGCTCCTTGTTGTACCTCTTGGGCTTTTTTGAATGCTTCGGCAAGTTCCCTCATCTTGCCTAAACCGAAGCCGAATCCTTGTCCTTTGGTCATAACTGATTGAGTATCTCTCAAGTTGGACGGGTTTATCGTTGCTAAGTCTTAATCTTAGTACCGAGACGGTCAATGCGACATCCTTAGACAGGCTGAAACTGTCCTAAGATTTTCACTTCTGGCTCTAAGGAGAGCGACCAATGCTGCTCGACTTGGTGCTGTACATAACGAATCAGTTGGAAGATATCGCTGGCTTTGGCGCCGCCACAGTTCAAGATAAAGTTAGCATGGCGTTCAGCCACTTGAGCGCCGCCAATTTGATAGCCTTTTAAACCCAATTGTTCGATCAGCCAACCAGCGGCGTGGGGTTCGGGATTGCGGAAGACACTGCCACAACTGGGTAAGTGATAGGGTTGAGCATCGCGCCGTTGCTTTAAATGGTGAGTCGTTGTGGCTCGGACTTGTTTAGGATCAGCGCCAGGTTGCAACTGAAACGTTGCCTGAGTCACAAAGCGATTGCCCCCTTGCAGGATAGAGGTGCGATAGCGAAAGCCCAACTCTTGAGGCGTTAATCGCTCCACGATTCCAGTTGGTGAAACGGTTTCCACACTCACCAGCAGATCCGCCGCACAAGTTTGATGGGCACCGGCATTCATCACCACTGCCCCCCCCACAGTTCCTGGAATTCCTACCGCCCATTCCAACCCTTGCCAACCGCGATTAGCCGCTTGCCATGCCAAACGGGCGATTGGCTCTCCCGCTCCGGCTGTCACTCTACCTGTATTGGGGTCAAAGTGGGTAAAGCGAAGATGACGAGTACAGACGACTAAGCCAGACAAACCACAATCACTGACGAGTAGATTAGAACCTGCCCCTAACAAGGTTAGGGGTAGTCCTTGAGACTCTGCCCACTCAAAGCTGGCGAACAGATCGTCTACCTGTCGGGGTGCCACGTACCACTCGGCTGGACCCCCCACACGAAAGGACGTCAGACTGGCTAAGGGAACCTGAGAACGGACAAGGCAGTCAGTTCCTGGTAAGTAAAGCTTAGGCTTGTCAGGAGCGTCCTGACATAGTGGCGCGTTAGCAACACGGGGAGAAAAGGATGACAAGGTCATATCAATACAGGTCAAAAGAATGCCGATGGAGTTTAGGCAGTGGCAGTGGACACACCGAATCAGGTGCGGCTCCGAGTGAACCCAATCTTAGACGGTTTGACTCAATTGAGTCGAATGATCAGGTGTAGCCGTCTGGTAAGACTCTATAACCTGGGGAATAATTTGATTCAAATTTCCCGCACCCAGAAAGATGGCAAGGTCTCCGGGTTGCAGGATTTGGGCGAGTAGTTGGGAGACTTCATCTAATGTTGGTTGGTAATACACCCGCTCATGGTGATCCGCGATCGCGGATCGCACTTGCTCACCTGTAATTTGTCCGACACCGGTTTCCCCTGCGCTGTAAATGTCTGTGACAACGACGAGATCAGCATCGCCAAATGATTTAGCAAAGTTTGACAAAAATGTCAAGGTGCGACTATAGCGATGAGGCTGAAAAATGGCAACAATACGGCGTGATAATTCAACCTGTAAGCGAGCTGCCGCTAAGGTTGCCTGGATCTCACTGGGATGGTGAGCGTAGTCATCGACAAACGTAATTCCCTTACACTGACCCCGAACCTCAAAGCGGCGTTTGGCACCTTCAAAGGTAGCTAGGGCGGAGGCTATCGCGTCAAACTCTAATCCCAGGTATCGCCCCACGGCGACCACCGCTAAGGCGTTGCTGAGATTGTGTTGACCTAACAGATTGAGCTGCAGTGTACCCAACACCTGATCCCCTTCCCAAATCCGCGCCGTGATGGATGGTGCCTGATAAACGACCTGATCCACACTGTAGTCAGCTCCGGCTGTTCGTTGTAGGCTATAGCTGATTGTCGGGGTGAAATGCGATCGCAAGGTCTGGCAATCAATACAGCCCACTACAGTTTGACAGCGATCGGCAAAAATCTTAAAAGTTTCGATGACCTGGTCTAGATTCTGGTAATGGTCGGGGTGATCCAGTTCAATATTGGTAATCACGCCAATTTCCGGAGCCAGCTTGGCTAAAGATCCATCCGATTCGTCCGCTTCAGCAACCAGAAAGGGACTTTGACCCAGACGGGCATTCCCTTGCCAAGCATCCACTTCTCCGCCAACCACGATAGTTGGATCAAGACCCGTTTTCAGCAGCAAGTATCCCATTAAACTGCTGGTTGTGGTTTTGCCGTGAGTTCCAGCCACCGCAATACTTCGGTAATCTTGAATCAACGCGGCGAGTAAGTCTGAGCGATGAAAAATCGGGTAGCCGCCTTCTACAGCCGCTTGGTACTCGGAATTGATCGAATTAATCGCACTCGAACAAATAACTTGGGGTAAGCAGGAGGCAAGATTAACAGATTTGCTAACTTTCGAGGGGACAGCAACTGTTTTTCGAGTGGGTTCTGGTTCAATAGCCGTTGCTGATACGCCCTGATCAGTTGGGACATTCGTTTCTCTAAAAAATTCCAAGTTGGTTGCCTTCTGGTCTCTAAACAGATGAGCGCCGACGGATTGCAACCGCTGAGTAATATGCGTCGAACGAATGTCAGACCCAGATACAGGAAGGTTGCGTTTGGCTAGAACGTAAGCCAGCGCTGACATACCAATTCCACCAATTCCGATGAAATGGAATGGTTTGCCACTAAGATCAACAGTATTAGGCATCTTAACTCCTTACACACCACACCACACAAGCCTACTGTGCCAATAACACGCGCTATCATATCAAGAATTGATTTTTCAGGATATAGCAAAGGGTGGATTTATCAGATTTTTTTTGCCACAGACACACCTAGCTATCAATTGTGTTATTGCTCCGGTGGAGTTGACCACCATGTTTGTACTGTAGTCGGTTTTTCTATCTCCAGACGGTTTTTTATACTCAACAGCCGTCATTCTGGGGTTTCCGGAAAATTAAGCAAAATATAGAACTCCGCTTCTTGGAGCTACCCAACACCCGACATCCGACATCCGACACCCAACACCCAACACCCAACACCCGACACCCCTTACTCTCGACACCCCTTACTCTCGACTCAAATTGACCCAAACCCTTATGGGAAAAGACTTAGAGCCACCTATGGTGTCTACGTTTCCCGATCCTTGGCGCAATTGGCATTTAGAATTTGTCCGGCTTTGCGATATGATTGGGTTCATAAAAAGTATATTTACTGAGCTTGAATACAGAGGGCAAGACGCAGTGATTAGAGTAGCGATCAACGGGTTCGGACGCATCGGACGTAATTTCGCCAGATGTTTACTGACTAGAGAAAATAGTCAGTTGGATTTAGTGGGCATCAATGATACATCTGATCCCAAGACAAATGCACATTTGCTCAAATACGACTCCATGCTAGGGACGCTCAAAGCCGACATCGGCTATGATGAAAACTCCCTCATCATCAACGGCAAAACCATTAAGTGCGTATCGGATCGCAACCCCCTGAACTTGCCTTGGGGTGATTGGGGTATTGACCTAATCATCGAATCCACCGGGGTGTTTGTCACCAGTGATGGTGCATCTAAGCATATAGCCGCCGGCGCCAAGAAGGTGCTGATTACGGCTCCAGGGAAAGGCGGTGACATCGGCACGTTCGTCGTTGGGGTCAATCATCACGACTACGAACACAGCAAGCATGACATTGTTAGCAATGCCAGTTGTACAACAAACTGTCTGGCTCCTGTGGTCAAAGTGATACATGAACACTTTGGCATCATTAAAGGAACCATGACTACGACCCACAGTTACACAGGTGATCAGCGGATTTTGGATGCAAGTCACCGTGATGTGCGTCGGGCAAGAGCCGCTGCGATCAATATCGTGCCAACCTCCACGGGAGCGGCTAAAGCTGTGGCTTTAGTTATTCCAGATATGCAGGGGAAATTGAATGGGATCGCGATGCGCGTACCTACCCCGAATGTATCGGTTGTGGATTTGGTGGCTCAAGTTGAGAAAAGCACCATTGCTGAGCAGTTGAACAAAGTATTCAAAGAAGAGTCAGAAAACTCGCTTAAGGGCATTTTGGAATACAGCGACTTGCCGTTGGTGTCCTCAGACTACAAGGGACATGATGCTTCATCCATTGTCGATGCAAGTCTGACGATGGTAATGGGTGGTGATATGGTTAAAGTTGTTGCCTGGTATGACAATGAGTGGGGCTATTCTCAGCGGGTTGTCGATTTGGCTGAACATATGGCAGCTAAGTGGGAAGGTTAAGGCAAAACTTCACCATTTTGAGCAAATAACCTCTCAAAGAGTTCATCGGCTGAGAATCGAAGGAACATAAACTTGTTGTAATTCCTCCAATTCCGGTTCGAGCGAAGCCTCAATAGAGTCATCGCTCTATGTCGTCGTTGACTAAATTGTTTGGCAATTTATACTCAGGGTCTTAACTCTGAGTATTTTTTTTATGATAGCCCTTGGGTGTGAAATAGGCGGGATCATTGTCAGGGAAAGCTAACAAAAAAACCTTTCTCTTTCATTAGGAATAATCTGTACAATTAACTACATTTATTGTTAAAATAAAATAAATAATTAACTAAACTGTCCGTTTTAGCCAAGTCCAGATAGGATTCCAGCTATCCCACAATTGCATATATATATTGGAGAACAGCTTCCATGCCCATTCAAATTAAAGTTGAGAGTAATGACTTCGAGGAAAAATGCCGTTGCAACTTGTGCGGTAACATTTTTTTCCCGTTAGAGGTGGTGGCAAGAGCGTATCGGGAATCTGGCGAATATGTTAGTGATGTTTGCCCCGAGTGCCTTGCCACTGGTGCAGAGGGAATCAGTACCCGAATGCGCCAACGAGCAGACTACCTGCGATCGCTAGCGATTGAGTTAGAACAACTAGCCAGAACTGAGATTGAATCCCCCAGTCTGGCTCAATTCAATATTGCCAACCAGCTTGAGAAAGCCATGCGCTGATCAGCTTTTGAATAGGGGACGAATGTCTAAGGCTGTAAAATTACTATCCCAGAACCGACTACCGGACTCCGCGCCAATAGGGTTCCATCGGAATTAGTGATTTCCAGTTTGCTCAACTCCAATTCTTTCGAGCGACGCCAAATTTCACTAGCTAGCTGATCTTGCTCCTGTGTCTGCAACTCATACCAGCCGTCACTGACGGTTACAATCAGACGACTACCCGGAAAGTTGGCTTGAATGGATTGAATTAGTCCATTGGCATAGTGATCCGTAATTTCAGCCACTTGATTTTGAATCGCTGTAATCAGGCGTTGTTCTGGGGTAAGTTCCGGAGTAAGTTCCGGAGTTTGTGCAAGTTCAGGTACGGCTAATTCTGGATGTGCAGGGATGGGTTCTGGTTTTACTTCTTTGGCTAACTGTGTCGGTGTCTCTAGGGTTAGGGCGACTGTAGTTACCAGTATGACAACAATAAAAGCCGCGATCGCGCCCGTCAATCCCCAATCCGATAGCTTTTGATTCCACGCCTCTGGTAGTACAGAGCGAATTTTTGCCAAAATGCTATCCCAGATATTCTCAACGGTTTCAAAGCTGGGATAGAGCCAATCCACCATTTTAGACGGGCGAGTGGGTTCAGCCGTATTAGTTTCTTGAGTGGATTCATCTGCCTCTACGGACGTCTGAGGCTTATGCTGCTCCTTTGACATCTTAAATCTCCCTCCCCAGCAACGCCAATTGGCATAAAATGCGCTAGATTCTTCTTACACAACGCTGTTCCTACAGCACAAATTTAGCATTTTTGCCCGTCTTGTCTTCAGTCTGCATGACTGCTCTAGATCTATGAGCCTCAAACGCCGTCAATTTCTAATTTTGAGTGGTATCAGTTGTTTAGGTGTTATTGCCGTTGGTAGTAACCTCAACGCCCGTAAAACGACTCAGACGAGTGATCCCCATTTCCAGACTCCTGAGTCAACACCCTCAACGGACACCCAAAACCAATTAAGAGATCCACATCTGCTACGCTTTGTTTCCGTTGCTGATACAGGTACAGGTGCAGCCGGACAATATGCTGTGGCAGAGGCAATGACTGCTTATTATCAACAGAATCCATACCAGTTAGTGATTCTGGCGGGTGACAATATTTATAACAATGGCGAGATTGAAAAGGTAGAGGCAGTCTTTGAAAAACCCTATCAAGCCTTACTGGAAAATGGAGTGAAATTTCACGCTTGTCTGGGAAACCATGACATCCGCACCGCCAATGGTGATCCCCAAGTCCGGTATCCAGGTTTCAACATGCAGGGACGATACTATACCTTTCGGCGGGGATCAGTCCAATTTTGGGCGATGGATACCAACGCTAATGCGGATTGGCAGCGTCAGTTACCCTGGTTAGAACAGGAACTCAGCCGCAGCGATGCACCCTGGAAGATTGTCTTTGGACATCATCAAATTTATTCATCGGGTCACTACGGATTGAATCAAAGGTTTATTGAAACCCTGACTCCCCTGTTTCAAAAATACGGCGTGCAACTCTATATTAATGGTCATGACCACACCTACGAGCGTACTTTTCCGATTAATGGGACAAGCTATCTAATTTGTGGTGCTGGTGCTGGAGTTCGTCCTGTCGGGCGTTCGCCATGGACTGCCCATTCCGCCTCAAAGCTAAGTTTTGCCGCTTACGAGGTGTATCGCGATCGCATCCTAGTTCGTGGTATTGATACAAAGGGTCAAATCTTTGATCAAGGGGTGATTCCATCTGGTGAAGCTTGACATCCTCCCTCGCCGGAGACGAGGGATTCCTAAACCTCACGATTTAGGTTTCTGCTTCTTTCCCCTAAGAAAAAGCGAGAGAGGTTTTTCGCAACTGCCCCTTGGACTTATGCCCATCAGGTCTTATGTTCGCTCCACAGACTATCACCGCAAGCCCTGCGGCGAGAATATTATTTGCGGCATTAATGTCTCGGTCATGGTGGGTTCCACACTCTGGACAATCCCATTCCCTGACATCAAGGGGCAATTTATCAACAATGTGACCACAGTGTCCACAGCGCTTAGAACTGGGAAACCATCGGTCAATCTTAACCAGTGTCCGACCGTACCACTGGCACTTGTATTCCAACTGACGAACCAGTTCACTCCAGCTTGCATCAGCAATCGCTTGAGCCAACTTATGGTTTTTCATCATGTTCTTCACCGCCAAATCTTCGACAGCAATCGTTTGATTTTCGCGTACCAATCGAGTCGTCAGCTTGTGAAGGAAATCTTTGCGAGCGTCGGCAATTTGGGCGTGGATTCGGGCAACCTGCTGCCTGGCTTTCTCCCTATTGTTCGAGCCTTTAACCTGGCGAGACAACGCTTTTTGAGCTTGCCTCAACTTGTATCTCAGTCGCAAGAAATGCTTTGGATTAACAATCTTTTCCCCATCGCTGGTTGCAATCAAGGAGGTAATACCTGCATCAATCCCAATCGCTTTATCAAGTTGAGATAGCAGTTTGACAGTATGATCCTCAACCAACACAGAGACAAACCATCGCCCAGAAGCATCCAACCTTACTGTAACCGTAGAGGGTTCACAGTTTTCTGGAAGGGTACGACTCCAGCGAATTGGCAGAGGTTCACAACATTTTGCCAACCACAATTGCCCATCCTTCCACTTAAAGGCAGAACGAGTAAACTCAGCACTACCACCATTCCGCTTCTTTTTGAAGTTGGGGTATTTAGCACGACCTGCCCAGAAATTGGTAAACGCTTTTTGCAAGTTCCTCAATCCCTGCTGCAATGGTACACAGCTCACTTCATTAAGAAATTGCAAGTCTTCTTGCTTTTTCCAATCTGTCAGCATAGCGGATGTCTGTTTGTAGTCAATCCGCTCTTGCCTTTCATACCAGCCTTCAGTTCGGGTGTGCAACGCCAAGTTGTAGACCAACCGAATACAACCCAACGTGCGGCGCAAGAGTTGTTCTTGTTCCGGCGTTGGGTAAAAGCGGTATCGGTAGGCGCGTTGAGTCATACCTCACATTCTATCACATTCCCTGTAAAAACTGTAAACTGTAACCGGAGGCGCGGCTTTCCTCCCTCGCTAAAAGCGACGGTCTCCATCCGCTTGCGAAAGATGAAAGAGTTTTGATCCTTGGCGCAGCAAGAGGGAACCTGGTTTGTAGGGGCGGGTTTAGTAACTGTATGCTTGGTTTTTGATGGTAACCTTTGTGCAAAACCCGCCCTGACTAACTCTTCCAGACGTAGTATGCTACGTCTGGAACATACCATCTCCCCCATCTCCCCTGCTCTCCTGCTCCTCTATCCTCACATGAGAAATGGAGGTTATGAACCTCAGCCCATGGGATGATGTAGTATTGACGCCTGTTGGTGTGGGTAATCTATCAAATGATGAAAAGCAAACTGATTCAGAAAATCATTGCCAGTGGACTCCTATTTGTGGCGTTAACTGCCCAAAGTCAGCAAATTGTACAAGCTCAAGAACGCTCAACCTCCCTGCTGAGGCTGAGTTGTGTGGATGCGGGTATTGGCAACTGGAGACGTCGAAGTGAAAACGTTGTCGTCAATAAAGCGGTTTACCCATCGCGATTTTATATGGGTCCAGGCGATACTCAGGCATCATTGACCTGTAGGCTGCAACCCAATCAGGAGAATGTCACTTTTCAGAGGCTGCAATTAGGGTTTGGCATGCGCGATAACGACCAAGGTAGTCCCAGGGTTCTTGTTAATGTGTATATAGATGGAGTAAGGGCTGAATCTCGAACCGTTTCACCTGGAGGAGAACCCGCTTTCGTATCGCTGGATGTGACCAACACGCAAAACGTTTCCCTGGAAGCTGTCTGTACAAGCAGATTTCAATATTGCGATCGCGTTTATTTCTGGGAAGCTTCACTCTTGATTGCTCCCTAAGCGTCGGCGCCGGCTAGCGTAACCCCAGTTAGCGATGCCTTAGACATTACGCATTCATGTTCTAGATGTGTCAGGGTACGTCTCTCTAAGGTAAAAAAAAGGAGTTCCTTCCTCAATTGTGTGAGGCTTATGCCGGACAAGCTCAGCCGATCAGATTATCATCAGCAGTATCGATAACAATTGCTGCTTTTCATATCGGTGTCATTTTATTGCCATCAGCCTACTATAAGCCATGAAAGTCAAGCGCCTGAAAATCAACTCGTTCCGTGGCATCGGCGATCTGACGCTGGAGTTCCATGAGACTGAACCAACAGTCTTGGTGGGGATCAACGGAACGGGAAAATCCAGTATTCTCGACTGTATCGCACTCCTACTTTCCCATTTTGTGGCGGAACTTCAAGATCCGATTGGAACGGGACATTTTATTAATGAACAGGACATTACTGAAGAACGGAAAATTCCGCGACATTTTTTTAGTCAGGGAGATATCGCCAATGGCGCCCATCACACAAAAAATGAGATCACGATTTCCTTAAGGGAACGTCCGATCAGTTGGTTTCTCTCATTATCCAATACCAAGGGACGACCCCGGGGTGGGAATATTCGAGAGTTAGAAGGAATTTGTTTGCGAATTAAGAATCAGTTGCAAAACAATCTGAATGTGAATTTACCCGTAGTGGTTTATTATCCCGTCAACCGCCAGTTTTGCGACAAGGTGACCCAAGAACCGACGAAATACCATTGGTCAAACCAACTGGTGATTTATGACCAAGCCCTAATCGGTGTGTCGATTAACTTTAGCAGCTTTTTCGAGTGGTTTAAGGATCTTGAAGATCTAGAAAACGAATGGCGTCGAGATAATCCTGAACACCGCGATCGCCTCTTAGAAGCCATCAGACAAGCGATATCCTCTCTGTTGCCCGGTTTTGCTAACTTGCGGGTGCGACGCGCCCCCTTACGCATGACGGTGACAAAACAAGGTCGAGAATTAGTTGTTAATCAGCTATCAGAAGGTGAAAAAGGCTTGCTCGCACTCGCCGCCGATTTAGCCAAACGGTTAGCGATCGCGAATCCGGGGTTAACGAATCCCCTTGAAGGGAGTGGTGTGGTTCTGATTGATGAGATTGAACTCCACCTGCATCCTAAATGGCAACACGAGATTGTGCCAGCACTGACTCGAACTTTCCCCAACTGTCAGTTTATTGTGGCGACTCATTCACCCCAAGTGATTGCTAATGTGAACCCGGAACAGGTTTACCTTCTCCAAGCTATCCCGGATAGTGAAGTGGGAGACACTCCCATGATTATCGCCAAACATCCAGAACCGTCAATGACTCAAGATAGCAATTCCTTGCTCAAAGAACTGATGGAGGTTTCGGTTAGCTAAATCGGCAAGAACCCTTACTTCAAATATCCTGACACGAGCGAAGGATCAGGCAGGGTGGGATAAATCCCCAGTCTAAAGACACGTCATTTTAGTCTCTCCTAGAACTTACGTTTTCTTGACATCTAAATTACCATTCGTAGGGGCACGATAGTATCGTGCCCTCACCATAAGTTGCGTTTGTGTGTAAGTTTGTTTTAACCAGCTTTGACCAGAATTAAATCATCTTCTTGCTTCACATCATAACCTGCCAAGGAATCTTTAGCCGGTCCTTGAATGACTTCGCCATTGATCGTGAATTTAGAATCATGGCAGGGACATACAAATTCCGTTTGATCTGCTTGCCACTTTACTGTACAACCCGTGTGAGTACAGGTAGGATTGACCGCTATAATCCTGTTCGAGTCGCCGGGATCACGCACCACCAAGATTGAACCGATGGAAAATTGTTCGTTGAGGATTTCACCGTTTTGATCCAATTGAGCGACTGCACCAACAGACTCAAATCCATCCGCACGAGTGGGATTAGCCGCAGAGGTTGATTCATCTGTTTTGGGCAGACCTAAAATTGATACAAACGTAGCTGTTTTTTTAAGTAGATGACTCATCGTTGCACTCTCCTCATTATTAAATAGTTTTCTCTTTTTAAGTTGTAAGTTGGAACCTGATCAGGATTTTAGTGGTTGCCTGTTTTTTGAATAGACGGACGTTTCTTAAATAAACCTGTCATGCTTAACCCTGTAACTAACAACCCCACTAATCCCAAACCATTCAGCAGCGGATAGATGGTTTCTAAACCCAAAATTTTCAGAGTATGCAGTTGCATTAGAAACCTAGCGATCTCGTCTTGATGAAACCATTCATCAAAAATGGTGTAACCCATGCCAGTAATCACGGTTATAATTAACGGGAGACAGGCAGCGATCGCGATTAGGCGGTGGTATTTACGAAACGTGCGTATCATGGGCATCCCCTCCTCCATTGCTTGAGAATTCTGATGTTAGCCATCACTGTTTCCGGCTATAGTTAAGACTTTAAGTGGAAAAGGTAAAGAACTCGGGTGGATACCACAGTTTTGTCAAAAAAAACTCACACCACCAGTAGGGACACGGCAGTGCCATGCCCCTACGGCTATCTACCCCTAAGAAACTATGGGCAGATACACCTGAAAACAACTGCCAACTCCTAACTCACTCCTCACCGTAATGTCTCCACCATGTTGTTGAGCAACGGCTTGAGCGATCGCTAAACCTAACCCTGAACCTTCCTGGCGCTGAGTTCGGGCTTTATCGGCTCGCCACAGGCGATCAAAAATAAACGGCAAATGTTCTGGATAGATACCAATCCCTGTATCCTCCACACTGACAACCACCAAGGTTTCATCTGTGCTCATCGACAGGGTAACTGTACCCCCGGATGGAGTGTATTGCAGAGCGTTTTCAAGCAGATTACAAAATACACGAAAAAGTTGAGAAGCATCTCCATTGACAAAAACATCAGGTTGTAGTAAGCATTTCAGGGTAATGTCTTGGGCTTCAGCGTTGGGTTCGAGACGCTCCTCAACATCCTCCAAAAGTTCGTCAAGGGGAATCACCATCCATTCGCGGGTTGGTGCGGCGGTTGTCGCATCGGTTCGGGCGAGTAACAGGAGATCCTCCACCAAACGACTCATCTGGCTAGTCGCCGACGCGATCGCAGCCAATTTTTCCACATCCGCCGGATGAATCCGTTCGGGATGAGTCTGCATCACCTCCACTGACGCCTTAATCGCCGTCAGGGGGCTGCGTAACTCGTGAGACGCATCGGCTGTAAACTGTTTAAGTTGCTGAAAACTCTGCTCAATCGGCTGCATCGACTGCCGAGTCAGCCACATACCGCCCACCCCCATCAATCCAAAAGCCAGGATACCGGCTACCCCAGATCCCCAACGTAACTGGGTGAGGACAGCTTCCACAGACTCTGTAGATTCACTGGCGCGAACATAACCTTCGAGTTGTCGTTCTCCTTGGCGGTAACTGTATGCGGGAATCGTTAGGGTACGAATCTGCCCTTGTTCCCCTGTCTGGAACCCTTCTTGTAGGAGAAAAGTGGGCGAAAGTGTGCCAGAGATAGCTAACCGTTGCTGATCCGCCCCAAACCACTCCACACTTTGATCCGGTTTACTCAGATTTTGCCAGGGAATGTCGAGATCACCATCTCCGTCTAAAGGGCGATAAGCAGGTTGATCAACGGCATCTTTATCCTGCTTAATCGCCACTAAACTATGAGCCGCCGCTTGGGCTAAATTGAGCAGACGGTTATCTAATTGCTGATAGAGACTATGGGCAAAAAATTCATAGACTACACCATTGGATATGACCCGAATTGCCACCATAACCATCAGGTAGGAACCCAACAGACGCCAGCGCAAGGATTTAAACTGGGGGCTGACAGAGTTTTGACGCTTTACTTCGGAAAGAGGGCAGGGTTTTGAGTATGTAGAAGCGGGTTTAGGGATTTTCTTTTGGCTATTGAGAGTAACGTTTGTGCGAAACCCGCCCTGACTGAGTTTTGGATTTTGACCCTTCGCTTTGCTTATAGGGAACCTGGTTTTGATACCCAATTTTGGTAAAAATTTATACGGTTTTTTATGTCCCTGATTTCCCTGATCTTCTCTGACCATACGTCTTTCCCCTGGCTAATTTTGCTTCAGCCGATACCCGATACCATAAACCGTTTGAATCAAATCAGGTGGAGCGCCGACTGCTCTAAGTTTTTTGCGTAAATCTTTAATATGAACCTTAACCGCATCTTCTCCGGGTGGATCATCCCATGACCAAAGCTGTTCTAAAATAGCGCTACGACTCTGCACACGACCATGACTTCGTAACAGTAATTCCAGTAAACTGTATTCCTTGGGCGTCAGATGCAGGGGGTGTTCAGCATAAGTGACTTGACATGTATTCGGATCGAAGCTCAGACGTTCCCACTCCAGCACCGGGGGTAGGCTAGAATTGCCTCGACGCAGTAATGCCCGAATCCGAGCGGTTAATTCTGGCAAATCAAAGGGTTTCACCACATAATCATCCGCACCTGCATCTAATCCAATCACCTTATCATTGCTAGTGTCTTTAGCCGTCAGCATCAGCACCGGGGTCATTTTACCGGAACGTCGCAAGCGTTGACAAAAGCTAATTCCATCCAGTTTAGGTAGCATCACATCCAGCAGGATGAGTTTATAGTTGAATGCTTCGACAAAATCCCACCCCGCTTCGCCATCGGTAGCCATATCAACAATATAATGTTGGTCTTGCAGAGTTTCTGCCAGCGCTTTAGCAATGCGCTGATCATCCTCAACCAGCAAAATCCTCATGATTGTTCACAGCTATTCACGGGTAGATAGTTTCTATAATAACGTTTCACTTTCGTAAACCATAAATTGGATTCGCAGCAAACAATTTTTTCTAATCCGTCGATAACACAGTCTGACAGGTAAACCATTGACAGCCGCCAAATTTAAAATTATTACATGAGGATTCGCGTTAAGATTCTATAACGGCTTTAAGCGTATGCCAACTCAATGTCGCACATTTAATCCGTATAGGAAACTGGGAAACACCCTGTAAAGCATTCAGTTTCCCCAACTCTGGGGAAAACTCACCTTGTCCGGTAATCATCTCTCGAAAGCGTTCCACCATTGACAAGGCTTCGGCTATGGTTTTCCCCCGTACCGTATCCGCCATCAAATCGGCTGACGCGATCGCGATCGCACAACCTTTTCCCTCAAATTTAATATCCTCAATCCTATCGCCTGTTGGATTAAGTTGTATCGTTAGTTCAATCGTGTCGCCACACATTGGGTTATGTCCGTAATGATATCCATCTACAGGATTGGTTGTGCCTCGATTTTGAGGGTTCTTTGAGTGTTCCAGAATAATTTGCTGATATAATCGGCGCTGATGAATTGAAGAAGTCATAATCTTTTAACATTCAATAGAGGATAGTTCCATCATTGATTAGATATGCCCAATATTTTTAACTTACCGCCCCAACTGCCTAATGAAGAACTATTTGAGGCTTTAGTCTGTAGTGATAGTGTTTTAATTGAGCGCATTATCTCCACGGGACAAACGACACCTATAGGAGAATGGTATGACGGACAGCAGGATGAGTGGGTGATTCTGCTTCAGGGTGAAGCAATTCTTGCTTATGATGATGGTTCGAGAATTGAACTTAAAGCCGGGGATTATGTTCTGATTAATGCTCATCAAAAGCACCGAGTCGAATTGACAAGCTCTCACCCACCCTGTATCTGGCTTGCTGTCCATGGTCATCTAAATAGGTAGCTTGATGCTTCTCTCTGGGAACGAGAAATGGTGCGGGTTTTACTTGCGACCAAAATCTGCGGGGATCTCACCCCAAGACCCAGTATTCCATTTTAAAATTGAGTTCTTATACTCGTTAGCTTCTAACCAATTCAATGCTCTTTTGACTAAATCAAATATTTCTTCATTATCTGGACTTGATTTTAACGTGGTTCGCACTTGCTTATTTTTAAGCCAAGTAATAGCTGTCTCAGAATCAGAATAAATGGGTATATTGCTGCTTTTATTTTTGAGGTAGGCAAGTGCATGGACAATAGCCAGAAACTCTCCCAGGTTATTTGTTCCGTTGGACATTGGACGTTTATGAAAGACGACTTCCCCGGTTGCTGTGTCAACTCCTCTATATTCAACGTCGCCTGGATTACCGATACAGGAAGCATCAACACAAATGCTGTTCCTAATTAATTGGCTTGCAGCAATATTTTTTTTGCTTGGGCTACACCAATTTACTTCTTTTTCAGAGAATTTAAAAATAGAAAGCTGTTCCGTAACACCCAATTCTGCTTCAGCTTCTCCTATAGTCTTGTACGACTTGTAAATCGCTCCACTGAACCCTTTTACTTGTTTTTCACATTCCTGCCAACTGGTAAATAGTCCTGTCTTTCTGCCTTTGAGAACAGCATAGTATTTATTGGATTTCATTTTAGAAGTGCAGCACTTGCTTGACTGGACAATTTTTGTTTTTTATCTGGATTTTTTTCCCTGACATTGTAGCACTACTATTCATCTAATTTGGACGAGGCGAGTAGACTAACTGCGCCAAAGTTGCTTCCATTACTGCCGTGGTTTGCCCAGACACCGTAAATACTACAGCTTCGCGATAGACTCTTTGGGCAGCGTGGGATTGGAGATTGGCTGCGCCACTAGAAACTGTTACAGCCGCATTGGTACAGCGCCCTGCTAGGTTAATTGCCCACGCCCTTAGCTGTAGGGATTGGGGATGATGTGTTGAGTGTTGAGGACGGTAGGGGCGGGTTTTACTATTATCGTTTGTTGTCACCCGGATGTTTCTAAACCCGCCCCCATCTCCCTCAGATCCCTGATCCTCGGTGTCAGCAGAATTTGCCGATAATGCGGCTATCATGACAGCTTCACAGTCCAAGACTTCGGCGTGGAGATGATCAAAAGCCGCTTGAATAAATTCGAGTTGCTTGCGTTGATAAACGGCGGCAATAATATCTAATCCGGCTTGAGCACAGCCTAAGGCAAAGAACCCATGATTTAACACATTTTTTCGATCCGTTTCATGAATCGCCCCGGCTTTTCTGATGAATAAAACAGACTCGTGGGGTAAAAACCAATCAGCCAGACTCGCCGACACTGTATTCGTGGAGTTCATCGCCGCTAAAACCATCGGTTCACTAAACGCGATCGCACCCCCAACCGCTTGCTCTGTAGACGTAAACGGTACTATACCATAGAGTTCCCGACCATCGGGTAATGTCGCCCCAATCACAAAATCCTCAAACAAGCTAAAACCCGTAACCCAAGGGACATTTCCAGTAATCTGATAGCCCCCATCTACAGGAGTTGCCTTGACTAGGGGATTCCCGGTGCGTCGCAGTTGGGAGAATCCTACCCCCACTAACGCCTCACCTCTCCCCATGGGGGGAAGATAGTGCTGCTTTAAGGCTTCATTGTCACTTTTTGCCAAAAATCCACCTGCACTCTGATGCTGAGTTTGCAGAAATGCCAAGGCGCCAGAATAGCGACAGACGTGTTGCTGGAAGTGAGAGAAGGTAACAGGAGTAACCTCTGCACCTCCCCAACGTTGGGGAACCTTAAGCGCGAGGAGGTTGCGAGAGCCTAATCCCTGGAGCGCGGTTCGCAACGCCTGTGTATCCTGATCTATCTCTGATGCGCGAGGTGCAACGATTTGGCGCAAGTAAGCATCCGCCACCTCTAAAAGGTTGGATTGATTCGCGATATCTTGAGCAACACCCTGGTTAGCTGCGGTTAGTGACATTTGGCAACAAACAGTTAAATTATCCCTTCCTTAGACTATCCAATTTTTAGCAAAGGAAACAAAGACCAGAGAATGGCAACAGGCGATTGCCCAAATTATTTAGGGCGGCTAGATAAAACAGTTGATACCAAAAATCGGATTACTTAAGGTCAGCTTGGTAAAAAATAGGAAAAAATCAGTGTTTCATCAAAGGTATTATCTAGGCTAATCATAACTGGCACCGTTTTCACGAAACTATTTGATGTAGGGTCAGCAAGTAGGATAAAGCCTGAAAAGCTGAGCAAGAGACTGGCTGGAACTTGCCCATCTCACGTTAACTTGGAACTTATTGCCAAAGGTGAAAAATGTCAACTAACTATGGAGGTATAAATTATGTTAGCGAAACAGGATACCAGTATCCTTTTGCACACCCGAATCGACTGACAGAGCCGATCTTGCCTCATCGCCTGCCCATAAATGTTAACTTAAATAAATTTAAGTTTCATTTCTTTACATCTAGCTCTAACCTAGATTGACATCTCGTCAAATCAAGCGATGAGGTAAAGTAATTCATAAGCGTTAGCTACAATTAGGCTGAAGCTTATACACTATCGTGTGTTGACTCCAATACCAGCACCAAGAGCAATCCTGTCAGAGACAGGGCATAATCGTCATCACACAGGTGAATTGAACCCTATTGAATTGTCAGAGCATCCAATGAACATTAGTCAGCAATTAAGCAGACTCAAAAGAGGCATCTTCAGAATCAAAAGATTCCCTCGTTTTTTAATCTTACTGATTGCCTCAATTGCCGCAATTCAGTTTTTAATTCTCCCAGCATTGACCCAACAACCCGTCACAGTCCAAGTATTGATGAGCGCCCTAGAAGCATCCCAGTGGCAACTTTTTGTCGAGGACTTTGAACAACAAAATCCAGGCATCAATCTGGAAATCATCGAAGGACCGAATGAAACTAACCTGGTTGAAGACCTCTATACCTCGGCTTTCTTACTAGGAGAATCCCCTTACGATCTGGTTTATCTAGACATTGTTTGGGTGCCAAAATTTGCCGCCGCCGGATGGTTAATGCCTCTGTCCGACCGAGTTTCTGAAGACCAATTATCAGAGTTTCTGCAAGGGGATGTAGAGGGGGGACGCTACAACGGTGAACTTTATCGAATGCCCTTCCGTTCCGACGGGGGTATGCTCTACTACCGTACTGACTTATTAAAGCAAGGTGGATACGAACCCCCCGAAACTTTTGACGAACTCATGCAAATCTCCCAAGCCTTGCAACAACAAACAGACGTTGATTTGGGGTATTTATGGCAAGGGAAGCAGTACGAAGGATTGTCTGCTATGTTTGTGGAAATCCTGGAAGGATTTGGTGGCTTTTGGGTGAATCCAGACACATTAGAAGTTGGACTTGATCAACCCGAAGCTATCCAAGCTGTCGAATTTTTACGCAATACCATTGACAAAGGCGTTTCTCCCCCTGGTGTCACCACTTACGCCGAAGAAGAAACCCGGCGAATCTTCCAAAACGGTGAAGCTATATTCTTGCGAAATTGGCCCTACGTTTACACATTAGCAGCTAACTCAGAAATTGCGGGTCAATTTGCAATCAAGCCGATGGTGCACCAACCTAATGATAGCAGTGGTGCTTGCCAAGGTGGATGGGGACTGGGTATTTCTAAATCGACGAAACACGCCGATGAAGCCTGGAAAGTGATTGAATTCTTTAACCGTCTGGAGGTACAACAACAATTCATATTGGCAACAGGCTATGCTCCAGCTCTCAAAGCACTTTATACCGATCCCGAACTGGTGGCTAAATATAGTTACTTTCCCAAACTTCTAGAAGTTCTGGAAAAAGCGGTTCTGCGTCCACCCATCGCCCAATATGCTCAAACCTCAGATATTTTACAGCGTTATCTGAGTGCAGCGATTACGCAAAGTCTAAGTGCAGAAGAAGCCATGAATCGGGCAGCCCAGGAGACTCGTAGACTCTTGGGAGATTAATGTGAAGCAGCACGTTTCACGGCTAGTTGTAAGTCTATAAAGTCACTATGAAACAAGGTTCAATTCGGCAAAAAGAGATCCGAACGGGTTGGTTACTAACCCTACTCGCCATACTTATCTTGGTAATGGTATTTGCCTATCCCATTGGACGGGCGTTTTGGTTAAGTCTATTCACTCAAAATTTGGGTACTGAGTTGCAGCCAGAGTTTTCCGGACTGGCAAATTATGCACGGCTTTTGGGTGATGGGCGATTCTGGCAAAGCATCTGGCACACGACCGTTTTTACGGTGTCCTCGATTCTGGTTGAATTAGTGCTAGGAATGGCAATTGCCCTAGTTCTAAATCAAGCCTTTTTTGGACGAGGTTTAGTTCGCACGGCTGCACTCATTCCCTGGGCGTTACCAACAGCCGTCATGGGGTTAGCTTGGCAGTGGATTTTCAATGATCAGTATGGCGTTGCTAACGATATTTTGCGATTTTTACCCGTCGTTGACCCGGTAACTTGGTTGGGTGAACCTAATTTGGCAATGGTGGCATTGATTGCGGCTGATGTCTGGAAAACAACGCCTTTTTTTGCGATCATTCTGCTGGCAGGATTGCAATCAATTTCTGAGGATCTTTATGAAGCTCATGCTATTGATGGAGCCTCTCCACTACAAAGCTTTGTGCAAATTACCTTACCTTTGCTAACCCCACAAATCCTGATTGCCTTATTATTTCGATTTGCTCAAGCCTTCGGTATTTTTGATTTGATCCTAGTGATGACGGGAGGAGGTCCAGCCAATGCTACGGAAATGATCTCACTCTATATTTACGACACGGTGAGGCGCTATCTGGATTTTGGTTACGGTGCTGCTTTGGTGGTCGTAACATTTCTCTTGCTGATTATCGCCGTAGCAATTGTCGCATTTTTGCTCTCAAAAACCCGGCTTAATGTTTTAGGAGACCAATAGATTAACCATGGCAATCGCTCAACAATCATCATCACAAAAAAAGTCACGAATCAATACCAAGCAAATTATGCTCTGGGTTGGTGTTGTCTTAACGCTAATCTTTTGCCTCGCGCCAGCCCTTTGGCAAGTTCTCACGTCATTCAAGGTGAATGAGGCAATTTCGGCAATTCCTAATGTCTATTTTCCCGCACCAGATCAACTCACTTGGAATCACTACACGCAGCTATTTGAGCGTTATCCCTTTTGGCGTTATATCTTCAATAGCGCCCTTGTTTCCTTAACCTCCACCTTCTTGTGTTTAATCGCCGGAGCGCCTGCCGCTTATGCATTGGCACGGTTACGAATTCCGGGAGAGCGAATTGTTCTAGGCTGTGTCCTCGTCGTCAGTCTCTTTCCCTACGTGCTACTTTTTCTGGGGCTGCTAGAGGTGGTGAAAGCTTTGGGCTTGGGAAATAACTACATCGCCCTAATTGTTCCTTATACCGGAATTAATTTACCGCTGACTATTTTGGTTCTACGGAGTTTCTTTCAGCAGCTACCTAAAGACTTAGAAGATTCGGCTAAGGTTGATGGATACAACACAGTACAAATGCTGCTGAAAATTGTTCTGCCGATGACCATACCTGCCCTGGTAACCACGGGAATTTTGACATTTATCTTTGCCTGGAATGAGTTTATCTTTGCCTTGACCTTTATTACTCAAAATGAAATGAAAACTATCCCGGTGGCAGTGGCTCAAATCGGTGGCACATCTGTATTTGAAATCCCTTACGGTCCGATCGCGGCGGCGACAGTAGCTGGAACTTTGCCCCTGATTGTGTTAGTCCTCCTCTTCCAGCGTCGCATTGTTCAAGGAATCACGGCTGGGGCAGTGAAAGGATGAGGTTGTAGAGACGTGCCATGGCACGTCTGGATTAACCCCGATTTAGATTCAAAACTCAATAGGTAAAAATCATGGCAAAACTCGAACTCCAGAATCTACGCAAAGAATACAATCCCAAAACAGTACCCATTAAAGACATCAGCTTAGAGGTGGAAGATGGTGAGTTCATGACATTTATCGGACCCTCTGGCTGTGGCAAATCTACATTACTACGATTAATTGCTGGATTGGAAACCCCAACCAAGGGTAGAGTGGTTATCAGTGGACAAACAGTCAATACTGTCCCTCCCGGCGATCGCAACATTGCCATGGTTTTCCAGAGTTACGCCCTCTATCCCCACATGACAGTAGAGGAAAATATCAGCGCCTCTCTGAGAATCCGTAAAACTCCTAGCGATGAAATTCGCAAGCGCATTGATGATGTAATTATCAAGCTGGATTTAGACCGTTCCTTACTCGAACGCAAACCCCGTCAACTCTCCGGTGGACAACGACAACGGGTAGCGGTTGCCCGCGCCTTAGTTCGGGAACCGGAAGTCTTTTTATTAGATGAACCCTTGAGTAACTTAGATGCCTTACTGCGAGAACAAGTTCGGGCAGAACTCAAGCAACTATTTAAATCTCAAAACAAACCCGTCGTCTATGTTACCCACGACCAAACCGAGGCAATGACTCTCTCTACTCGCATTGCCTTACTTTACGAGGGCGTATTGCAACAGCTTGATACTCCCTATCAGATTTATACCTACCCAGCTAATAGTTTTGTTGCTAGTTTCATGGGCAGTCCCCAAATGAACCTACTAACCCTTAGCTGTCAGGAGAATTATGCCATCTTGGGTGACTTTAAACTGAAACTGCCCAACTTGCCGCAAAAACCGCGCCAAATTATCATGGGTATTCGTCCCGAAAATGTGCGGATTGCCAGAGAAGGAGATAACCAAATCATTAAGGGTAACGTGTATCTCGTTGAAGATATGGGCAAAGAAAAACTGATTAGCGTGCGGGTGAGGGGTTCCCAAGGGTCAGAAGGTAAGACAATTCGGGCGTTGTTACCCGCTGATCACTACTGGGATGGTGAAGAAGATACGGTGACTCTAGCCCTACCGGAGAAAACGATGCACTGGTTTGATGTAGAATCAGGCGATCGCTTCACCCATCATTCCTAACCGATCGAGTCTCGAAACTGACGACAGTCGGGGCGGGTTTAGTCACATTTTTTGTGCCACCGAAAAGATAATCGTCAAAAGAGCCCCTACACCTTACTTTTCACTTTTCACGGGATCTGGAAAACCTCTCTCCATCCCCCCTAGCCCCCATCCCCCCTAGCCCCCATCCCCCCAAGCCCCCCGTTGAAAGGGGGGGTTTAAGGGGGGGGTTAAGGGGGGGTGATAGGGGGGTTGAAGGGGGGTGTTTAGGGGGGGGGGGGGGGGGGGGGGGGGGGGGGGGTGGGGGGGGGGCGGGGGGGGTGGGGGGGGGGGGGGGTGGTCGCAAAATCATCAGATGGACTTTCTAGAACTTGATCCCGGTCACGTCGATATTATTCTCCAATACCAAGCAAACGTAGACCCGAATTGCTGGCGAAATTTTGTTTGTAGCGATTGAACCTGCTGG
>NZ_JAVJZI010000198.1:0-14421 GCF_040223135.1 Coleofasciculus sp. G3-WIS-01 | reverse complement strand
GATCCCCCTTCCGTCCCCCTTATAGATCCCCCTTCCGTCCCCCTTATAGATCCCCCTTCCGTCCCCCTTATAGATCCCCCTTCCGTCCCCCTTATAGATCCCCCTTCCGTCCCCCTTAAAAAGGGGGAGACCAGGGGATGCGAGAGCTTTTTTTTGCACGGGGGAGACCAGGGGATGCGAGAGCTTTTTTTGCACGGGGGAGACCAGAGGATGCGAGAGCTTTTTTTGCACGGGGGGTATGGGGGGCTAGTCCCCCAGAAAAACTGCTATCTTTGACCCTATCTGTGACGAGAATAAAAGCAAGATAGCTCATGCTAGAGTGATTAAATCTGCCATGGCGACAACGATTTTGCGAGAACCGACATAAGAATTGCGACTGTGAGCCGTCAGCATATTATCTAACATCAGTAGATCTCCTTTCTGCCATGTAAAACTAATTTTACTGTCTTGATAAATTGCTTCAATTTATTCCATAACTGACTCCTCAATCGGCGTTCCATCGCCGTAGTAAACATGACGCGGTAACTTATCTTCTCCAAATAGAGACAATAATGATTGGCGAACGCCTGAGTCTAAGCAAGATATATGGTGCAACTGAAGCTGATTGAAAAATACCAACTCTCCAGTTTTAGGATGCTTGGCGACAGCGGGGCGGATTTTGCGCGTTTTCAAACCATTATTCTCTAGCCATTCAAACTCCATATCGGCTTGACGACAGTAGTTTTCCACCTCTGCTTTATTCGTGGTATGGAAGAAATCTTGCCAGCTTACATCTAATCCTTCCGTGTAGTTACGAACATACATTAATTGCTTTTGCTCAAATTTTTCTCGCAATTTAGGATTGAGTCGCTGATAAACTTGCCGACAGTCAAGAATAGGGGTTTCTCCACCCTGTTGGGCGGGTTGAATGCAGAAGAACCAAATTTTTAGCGGCAAACGATGCAAGTGAGAACTTTCATTATGAAATAAGATAGTTTTATCGGATGGATAAGGGGTAGAACCGTAAACTTTGCCGCTGACTCCTTCGCGGGGTAAATCTCCATAGTCTCCAAATAAATCCGGGTGTATGGCATTGGCAACCTTTTCAAAATCGGCAGCAGAATTAAGATTAAATCCCCGGAATAAAATAGCTCCATGTTTGAGCAAGTTAGTTTCAATGAATTCTCGGTGGCTAGTTGACCAGTCGGCTAGGTCTATTTCAGCGCTATCGGGTTCGATGACTAACGGTAAGGATTGTCCAGGTTGAAAAGTACGGGTCTTAATTAATTGCCGTTGGGGTAAACTGACGGCTTTGGGTTTGATAGATTTAAATTTGCTAAATTTGACTTGTTTCCGCTGGGTTTGTTCTGTCATTTGTTTTTGTTTTTCAGCTTCACTAAGCAGTTCTAACGTATCAATTCTGGTGTCAGGGTTTTTGAGAATGCGACTGATCAGCGTTTCAAAGTGATGGCAAAATTGGGTAATTCCCTTTGCTTCAAACCGATCAGCATTATATTTAAACCTGCCAATAATTACGGTATCGGTTTGTTCCATAAACAGAGCTAAATCGAATCGAGCAATTTCTGTATTTATTTCTATGGGTTTGACCGTTAATCCTGAAAGCGTTAAGTCAGGTAAAGGCGCATTTTGCAGCACAAACAATACTTGAAATAGGGGGGTATGACTCGAATTGCGATCCGGACGCAAAACTTCTACTAACTTGGCAAAAGGTAAGTCTTGATGTTCGTAAGCGGCTAATGCTACGTCTCGTACCTGCTCAAGTAACTCCCGAAAGCTAGGATTACCGGATAAGTCAGTCCGCAGCACTAAGAGATTGACAAAAAAGCCAATCAGTGGCTCAATATCCTGGCGATTACGATTGGCAACATCGGTGCCAACAACGATGTCTTTTTGATGACTGTAGCGATACAACAGGGTTTGAAATGCTGCCAGTAACGTCATGAACAGGGTAACTCCCTCTTGGCGACTGAGGGTTTGGAGTTGTTCGCTGGTGGCACTAGAGAGGTGGAATGACTGGTTAGCGCTGCCGAATGTAGGAATAGCGGGGGGCTGGCGTTGTATGGGTAAGGGTAAGGTTGCCGGGATACCCGCTAATTGTCGTTGCCAGTAATACAGTTGGGCGTCTAATGCATCTCCCTGAAGCCACTGACGCTGCCAATTGGCAAAGTCGGCGTATTGGATTGGCAATTCGGGTAGAGGTGATGGTTCTTGGCGGACAAAGCTGTCGTACAACTGGGTGAATTCCCGAATCAATACCCCAACTGACCAGGCATCACAGACAATGTGATGAATCGTGAATAGAAGAATGTGGTCTGATGGACTAACTTTAAGTAGCTTGATTCGTAATAAATCTCTCAGCCGTTAGTTGTGGCTGGTTGACATAGCCTCGCGCCACACTATCCCCACCAATATACAGCTCTCCCGGCACTCCGATTGGTACGGGTTGCAAATAATGGTCGAGAATATAAATTTGAGTATTAGCGATCGCACATCCTATGGGTACTGTCTTAGATTTATCCCTAATTCGCTCATGGACAGGATACGTCAAGACGCCGACAGTGGTTTCCGTTGGTCCATAGTGGTTCAGGATTTGACAAGTGGGTGCGTACTGCTGGATTTTCTCAACCAACTGCCAACTCAGCACTTCACCGCCCAAAATCAGGTATTTTCGGGGCAAAATCTTCTCTGGGTGAGACGCTGTTAATAGAGCGTTTAAGTGAGACGGAACAATTTTAAGATAATCAATCCGATGGCTTTCACCATACTCTACCAATGCCTCTGGACTGGTTGCGCGTTCCTGGGAGATGATATGCAGCCATCCACCCGTACACAAGGCTGAGAAAATCGCCGTGTTTCCCAAATCTGCCGCTAAAGTAGACACGGTGGCAAAGCTAGCCCCCTGGGGCACGTCCAATCTTGCCAAAATGCCATGGAAATAGTTGACGAGTTGGCGATGCTCAACCGCGACGCCTTTGGGTTTGCCCGTTGAACCTGATGTGTAAATGACATAGACTAAATTCTCAGGCATTGCTGGACAAGGGGGAGTCTCTTGTGGCTGTTGGGCAATAGTCTGCCAGTCAGCATCGAGACATAGAAGCGTTGCGGTTTCTTCACCAAAGTGTTCAACTAAATGCTGTTGGGTTAAGATGACTGATGCTTGGGCATCGTGTACCATGAACGTGATGCGATCGCGCGGAACAATCGGCTCAATGGGAAGGTACGCTCCACCTGCTTTGAGAATACCCAACAAGCCGACGATCATATCCAGGGAACGTTCCACACACAGAGCTACAATAGTTTCAGCACTAACCCCTAGTGATTGCAGGTGATGGGCGAGTTGATTCGCACGGGTATTGAGTTGGGCGTAAGTTAGTTGTTCATTTTCAATAGAAACTGCAATCCTATCAGGCGTTTGTCTTGCCTGTTGCTCGATGAATTGATGGATGCAAAGCTGTTTGGAATAATCACTTTGGGTGTTATTGAACTCAACGAGCAGTTGATAGCGAGCGCTCAGACTTAAAATTTCTAACTCACCAATAGTAACATCAGGCTTGGCGATGACACTGACTAACAAGGTTTGAAAGTATCTTGCCAAGCGTTCAATATCTTCTCTGTGAAACACGTTTGCATCATAGTGGAATTCAGTAACTAAATTATCATTGCGCTTCCGGCAAGAAAGTTTTACTTTAAACGGCTCAATACAGACGTATTGCTGGTCAATAGAAAATGATACATCAGCCCCAGTATATTGACCAAACTGTTCTCTAAATTCAAAACTATAGGGGAAAAAGCAGGAACCCAAGTTTTGTTCAGTCACACCTGCAACCTGTTCCCAATTAAACGCCTCTTGCCATTTCCAGGCATTATGGGTAGATTCATCAATTTGTTTGAATATGTCACTTAATGGAGTTGTATCGTCTAAATGACTATCAATCGGTAAATATTTAGCTAACAGTCCTAACGTCGGTTCTAGTTCTTCATAGTTTCGCCCATCAAAATAGGTGCCAAGAATTACATTTGACCCTCCAGTCAGACGCCAGAGCAGAATAGCCCAGCAAGCCTGAAGCAGCACAGAAATTGAGGTGTTGTAGTTTGGCGCGATCGCATCTAGATTGGCTACCTTTTCCGAATTTAAATCAAACTGAATAAATTTAGGTTCAAATCCAACTTTTGTGCAGGTATATTTTCCTGAGGAAGCTGCCAATTCGCCAAACCTGATAAATCTTTTGTCTGCCAATACTTTTTACCTACTTCTACTTCTTCCCCAGCAAATAATTCATTTTGCCATTCGGCAATATCAACATACTGTAATGGCTGATCAACCCATTCCTGATTTTGCAAATCGGCGGCATAAAAACAGCTAGTTTCACGGACAAAGTTCTCGATACTTACCGCATCCGAGTTCATCCCTGGTAAGCTAACCAGCAATATCTGCTTATTAGGTGCAATAATCACCAAAGCAATATCTAAAACAGCCCCTTTCTCAACATCAAAATGTAGCTGCTTCATCTCGTTCAACAGCGCCTCTATTTGAGAATGTTGTGTTTCCGGATTTAGATCAGTCAAGTCATGGTAGTGAAGAATTGGTAAGCGATTAGCGGTGATAACTTGCAGGGGAACATTCATCCCCGGTAACGCCTGAAAATTAGTCCGGAGAATCTCGTACTTCTCAATAACCTTTTGTAAGGCTGATTCTAAAAGTAGGAAATTGAGATTTCCTTCAATGATAACAGCAGATTGAACGCGATAAGGTTGACTGTTTACACCTTGCTGTAGTAACCACAGATGCTTTTGCTGAGGCGAAAGTCTAAATCCCTGTATCGATACACCTTGCATAGTCTTAACTCCATTATTTTGAGTTGAACATTTTAGTCAAAGATATTTTTCTGACCAATGCTATAGTTATCCCAAGCTGAAAATCGTTTTATGAATTTTTTCTATTTTGAAATAACAACAGGCTCTGCCATTCCAACGATAACTTTCCGCGCACCGATGAAGGGCTTTCGTCCATGAGCAGATATCATGTTATCTAACATCAAAATATCTCCTTCTTGCCACGAGAAAATAACCGTTTCTTGATTATAAATTTCACGAATTTCATCTAAGACAGAAGCTTCAATTGGAGAGCCATCACCGTAATAGGCATTGCGGGGAATGTCTGCTTCTTCCATGATTGAAAGCAATGTTTGCTGGACTTCTGAGTTTAAACTGGAGACATGGAACAAATGAGCTTGGTTAAACCACACCGTTTCACCTGTTTTAGGATGTGTGGCAACGGCTTGGCAGACTTGACGAGTCCTTAAATGATTACCCTTTTTCCACTCGAATTCAATGCCCGCATTCTGGCAGTACTGTTCTAATTCTAATTTATTTTTTGTCTGAAATACATTTTCCCATGAAAGGTCTAGTTTGTCAACGTAATTTCGCACATACATAACCTTTTTTTTGATAAATTTATCTTTAATCTTGGGATCGATGCGTTGCAAAACTCTTCGACTATCTGCAATCGGTGTTTGTCCTCCATAATGAGCTGATTTTAGGCAGCAAAACCAGATTTTCATGGGCCAGCTCAAAGAGTAAGCCATCTCATTATGTAAAGGAATTGATTGAGTAGCTGGATATTCAGTTGAAGTATAGATTTTACCGCTAACCTGACTGCGCGGGGTTGAACGATAAGAATAGTCTAGCAACTGTCCAGAAATGGTTTGAATAAATTGCTCAAATTGAGTGACTTCTGTAATGTCAAAGTTCCGGAACAAAATACCACCATGCTGCAACAGCCAAGTCTCGATCAGATCTCGATTGCTGGCTACCCAAGTGACCAAGTTAATGCCTTCAACGGCGGGTTGAATCACTAAAGGCAGCGGCTGTTCCGGCTGAAACAATGTAACTTTAACTAGGTCGGTTGGCGATACTTTGACGGCTTGGCGTCTAGTTGTTTTGAATTTCATAATCTTAGAGTTCAGGAGTCAGGAGTGATGTTGACTTTTTACTTTTAACGTTTAATTTGCTTTCGTCGGATGTTTCCGAGTTTTTTACGGCGTGCTTTTTTGAACTCTTGTTCTTGGATAAGCTGCTGCTGCTTTTCGGAATTTTCCAAGACTTCCACTAGGGAATTAATCTGAATGTCGGGCTGTTGGATAACCGTATCGAGCAACATTTCGTACAATCGAACCATAGGAGCGATCGCAGACGCTTCAAACAAGTCGGTTTTATACTCAAAGAAACCTGTTAAACCTGCGGGTGTCTCTGTTAAATCAAGCTTTAGATCGTACCGTGCTACCTCAGTTTCTACTTCTATAAAGTTGAGCGTTAGACCTGGAAGTTCTACAGTTGGTATGGGAGCATTCTGGAGGACAAACCAGACTTGAAACAGGGGATTGTGTCCGAGATGACGCTCTGGCTGTAACTCTGCCATGAGCTTCTCGAAGGGTAAATCTTGATGGGCGTAAGCTCCCAAAGCGACTTCCCGCACCCGCATTAAAACATCCCGAAAACTGGGATTACCCGATAAATCAGTGCGTAGGATAAGAGTATTCACAAAAAATCCAATCAGTTCCTCCGTTTCCTGTCGGTTGCGATTGGCGATGGGTGAACCAACGGCAATATCCTCTTGCTTACTGTAGCGGTAGAGTAAGGTTTTGAACGCCGCTAATAGAGTCATAAACAGGGTGACGCCTTCCCCTTGACTGAGTTTTTTGAGTGCTTCTGTTAAGGCTGAGGACAAGGCAAAGCGGTGCTTTTTCCCGGTAGAGGATGGGGTGGAGGAGCTGGTGCGATCGCTACAGAATTTCAGTATGGGCGGGATTGTTCCCAGTTGTCGCTTCCAGTAAGTTAGCTGAGTTTCTAACACTTCCCCCTGCAACCACTGTCGCTGCCAGACGGCGAAATCTGCATATTGTATGGGTAGCTCTGGCAATGGGGAAAGTTGCCCTTGAGAGAAGGCATTGTACAGGGTTGTCAGTTCTCGGAAAAACACTCCAAATGACCAGCCATCAGCGACAATATGATGTAAACTCAACACGAGCAAGTGTTCCTGTTGGTCCAGCTGTAACAGCATTGATCGCAGCAACGAACCTTGGGTTAAGTCGAAGAGTTGTTGGCTCCACTGTTTGACTAACGGTTGAACTTTTTGTACTCTCTCAGCCTCTGACACCTCGCTCAGGTTCCTGACTGACAGATTCATTGTTAGGGATGGAGTAATCACTTGAATCGGTTGCCCATCAACCACACAGAAGTTAGTGCGTAAAGCTTCGTGACGGCGCACGATTTCATTTAAAGCTTGCTCTAGCACTGCCACATTGAGGGAACCAACAAGGTGTAGGGCAGTTGCCATATTGTAGGCAATACTACCTGGCTGTAGTTGCTCCAGCAACCAGAGACGATATTGAGAAAAAGAAAGCGGTAGCACCCCGTCGCGAGAGACTCGTTCAATCGGAGGGATTGGCTGTTCCGATTGGCTGTGCATCAACTTTTGAACCCTGGCGGCGAGTTCAGCCAAAGTGGGGGATTCAAACAAGCAGCGTACAGGAAGTTCAACCCCAAAAGCCTTCTCAATTCGAGAAATGACTTGGGTAGCTAACAGGGAATGTCCCCCCAACTCAAAGAAATTGTGATCAATTCCTACTGCCTCAACACCGAGCAACTGACACCAAATCCGGGCTATTACTTCCTCAACTGGGTGGCGAGGTAGGACAAAAGCTTCTTGGGTACTAGCTTTAGTTGTCTCAGGTACGGGCAACGCTTTGCGGTCTACCTTACCATTGGGAGTTAGAGGTAGTGCTTCGAGCGTGACCAACACCGAGGGTATCATGTAGCTGGGCAGGCGTTCTCCCACAAACCGACGCAATTGCTGGGCTAGCTCATCCTGGGGAGATTGCGCCACAAGGTAAGCCACCAAACGCTGATTACCTGGTTCATCCTCCCGCAACATCACCACTGCCTGCCTCACGGATGGGTGTTGCCGCAGCACCGTCTCAATCTCTCCGAGTTCAATGCGAAAACCGCGCAGTTTTACCTGATGGTCAATGCGCTCGATGTACTCAATCGTGCCATTTGGCAGGTAACGCGCCAAGTCCCCCGTCTTGTACAACCTCCCAGCTACCGGATGGTGAATGAACTTTTGCTCAGTCAGTTCCGGGCGGTTGAGATAGCCTCGTGCTAGTCCCGCACCGCCGATGTACAACTCACCAGGAATACCAATCGGCACGGGTTGCCCAGAGGTATCGAGTAAATACACCTGAGTGTTGGTAATCGGGCGTCCAATTGGCACTGTCGCTTTGACCAGTTTGGCTGCCTCTACCTGACATACAGTAGACCAAATCGTGGTTTCCGTCGGTCCGTACAGGTTCCATACCGCAGCACCTGTTGCCAGTAACTGCTCGGCTAAATCGCGGGGTAAGGCTTCGCCGCCACAGAGGATTTTCAGTTGGGAACTACCTTGCCAACCCGCCGCCAGCAGCATTTGCCAAGTGGCTGGAGTAGCTTGCATTACTGTTGCCCCCGCAGTAGTGAGCTGCTCGATGAGCTGTTTGCCATCGCTGGCAACTTCCCGACTAACTAATGCCACACGCGCACCCGTAATTAGAGGGAGGTAGAGTTCTAAGGCAGCAATATCGAAGGAGATAGATGTTACAGCTAGGAGTACGTCAGTCTGTGTTAATCCTGGCTGGCGCTCCATGGAGGTTAAGAAGTTGACTACACCCCCGTGAGGAATTTGCACCCCTTTGGGTTTTCCTGTGGAACCTGAGGTGTAAATGACGTAAGCTAGGTTATCCGGTGTGGTGCTGCTAGCCGGGTTATCTTGACTTTCTTGGCTGATGCTTTGTCCATCTGTATCCCAGCAGACGACTCGTGCCTGATATTCGTGGCTTTTATTTTTTCCGTAACAATTTCTGCATCCTTTCCCCTCAAATCCAAGACTTCAATCTGATAGGCAGGGACTGTTTGCAGAATCTGCTGCTGACCATCCGGTAACACAATGGCTCGTAGCATATCGTGACGCTCAATTAATTGTTGCAGCGTCTGGTTTAATTGGTCTAAATTTAAATCTTTTCCTTCGATTTCATAGTAACCATGATTCGCGACATTACCGAGTTCTAATACACCACTGCGACCCACCCAGAAGGCATGTTGCATATCAGTTAGGGGAAAGGGTTCGTAACGCTGATCGGGTGCTGGCACAATTGTAGAGACGCGCCATGGCGCGTCTCTACAAGGCGCGTCCTTCGTGTTTTGATGCAGCAATAAAAGGATCTCAGCTTTATGTTCAGCTAAGCTGCTACGCAGGTTGGGAGTGATTACCCCTTTGGGGGCATCAACGTCTAGGGAATTTCCATTCGCCGCAAGTTTGACGCCTTGATTGGAGAGATGGGTTAACAGTGAATGTAAGTCCATAGTTGTAAGTTTTAAAGTTTGTGTAGGGGCGGATTGCACGCATTGGTGTCAACTTAAGGTGAAAAGCAATACTGGCAAGGTTTTAAGCTGTGTCTATCTACTACTCGACATTTTCCCCCTCATCCCCTAACCCCAACTCCATCCCCCCTAACCCCCCTTTGAAAGGGGGGAACGGAGTTGGGGAACCGGATTCTCTTGCTCCCCTCTCCCCGGCGTGGGTGAGGGGTTGAGCTTACGGATGATTGCACGGGAAGGCAACAGGAAATACACAATTTCAATGCACATCAGCTTAGTTATTTCTTTAAAGACTTAATTTTTCTCTGTCTTCTGCTTCACTAACCTCAGTAACAGAGCCTGAGTCTAACGCCATTAAGTTTGCCAAAGCGAATTGGTTAAGTAGGTGTTTCGCCAGTTGAGTTATCGTACTTTCCCCAAAGAATTGCTCGATTGAGACTCGCACCTGTAAATCGGTTTCGATGCGGCTTTTGAGCATCAGAACGATCAACGAGTCTAGGAATGATGCGAGGGATTGCTCAGGGGTGAGATTGGATGAGGGATGTTGAAGTAAGCTGGCTAAAACGTTGAGAAGATAGGTTTCTAGTATCTCCTGTTGTTCTTTGGGTTGAGCCGCGAGAAGTTGTTCTCTAGATAGCGTTTCTTTTGGAGTAGCCTTTCCTGCGGGGACATGAATTTTTTCTTGTGCTGGAGTAACACTGATTGGAGGTGCTGGAACTGAACCCAATGCGACATCACCCCAGCGCATTACCGTTGCGGCGGCGGTGGCGGCGGCGCCGTTGGTGTAGGCGAGAACTAAATCGTTTTCGCGCAGTTTACCGGATTGTGCCGCATGGTACAGAGCCGCGAGGGGAAAGACGGGTCCAATATTTGGCATATCGCGGGTAGAGATTTAGGGTACGTTCTGGATCAATACCCAATGCTTGAGTACAGACACTGGCATACCAAGCTGTTGGAGTATTAAAGGCAAAAAAGTCAATTTGGTCAAGGGTAACACCAGCCGATGCGATCGCGCCTTGGCAGCAGGTACGGACAAATTCCACGGCGGTTTCGGCAAGTACACTGGGGTTTTCCCCGGTGCGAGTACGCATCCGGGGTTTCCCTTGGCGGTCTAGTTCCAGTTCGTGGCTGTAAGCCTCGCAGGTTGCTGCTGTATGTACAATTTTACTACCGAGGATGCCTTGATTAGGGTGGAGGGAATCGACGAGAAATGCTCCCGCTGCATCACCCATAAACCAGGATAGAGAATCTTCCTTGTCTACAGCATTAGAACCCAGATGAGACACCACAACCAATACATTCTGGTATTCTCCAGTTTGCACCAATGCAGAGGCATTTTGCAGGGCGATTAAGGCACTTGAACAAGTCGATTCCAGATTCCAAGCCGGACAGTGCAAGTTCAGTTTACGGGCAAGGTAGGCAGCATTGCCGAATCCGATCTCGTCAGGGAAAATGGAGGCGACAATGACCACTTCAATGTCTTCTGCCTTCAAATTGGCTGCACTAAGTACCTCTTGCGCCGCTTGACATTCCAGCATCAGTGAAGACTCATCTGCACTAAGTACCCGTCGTTCAACAGAACCTCGGAAGGGATCAGGTAAATAGGGAGCTACCGCTTGTGACCAAATCCTTAGTCCAGAGTTATCGTTTGTATAGTCAGCTGTCGATCTAGAGTTCCTATTTCCTTTGAGTTTACCCTGATTCTGATATGTTTTTTGCCAATAATCATTAGTACGAATTAGGCGGGGAAAGCGAATTGCTAGTGAGCGAATACCAACGGGGCTTTTAATCATAGGTCATTTCATTCGTTATTCGCTATTAGTCATGATTATCTATCTTTGTAGTGCGAGCATCTTGCTCGCTACCCATTGCCAATTTAAATGCATGACAGCTTATACCGTAGGGTGGGCATTGCCCACCAGCCTTAAGTCAGTGACATTACCCCTAAAAGCAAGTACACTGGCAGCAACATAAGATGAGGTATGACTGATACTCAGTAGCCATTTAGTAATACCCAATTTTGCTGCTATTTCTTGGCATTTACCATATAAAAAAAGGGCAGGTTGACCCGTTGGCAACCGTTGCACTTCCATATCCAGCCAGGAAATATCTGGACTTACAGATATACCCAGAATTTTCAACACAGCTTGCTTGACAGCCAAACGACCGGCAAGGTATTGAATACGGCTAGAACCCAACTCAGGTGTCCTACGTTCTGTTTCTGTAAAATGTTCCATTTCCCAATCTTCCCCGGAGCGCTCAATGTATTCTTTGATGTGATTTGTTTCCAGAATTTCCAGTCCATGACCGATAATTATTTGGCTCATGGCTTAAGTGCTAGACTTGAAAACCAAATTCGTCAACATGGTGTTCATTTTGTTAACTGACTCCATGTATTCGTTTTCCGGAATCGATTCAGCGACAATACCCGCTCCAGCATTTAGGGAAATACAATTGCCATATTGATAAACCGAACGAATCGCGATCGCTAAATCTGCCATTCCCTCACTATTAACCCAGCCGATACCCCCGGCATAAATTCCCCTAGGTTCATCTTCTAGGCGGTCAATCCATTCTAAAGCTTTGGCTTTATCAATTCCAGACACGGTGATTCCGGGAAATAAAATCTTTAACGCATCCCACAGCGTATTTTCCGGTTTGAGTTGACCACCCACCCGTGATGATAGATGTTGCACACAGCGATATTTTTTGACTTCCATAAACTTAAAAACCTGAACCGTTTCTGGCAAACAAAGTGAAGATATTTCAGTTTGCGCTAACCAAATCGAAAGCGCGTGTTCTTTTACTTCTTTGGCATCTGTGAAAAGCTCACCATTGAATCGAGTATCCTCTGCCAAGCTTTCACCACGAGGTCGAGTTCCTGCCAATGGATTTGTAGCGACAAAGCCATCTTTACTCACCTCCATTAAAATTTCTGGACTAAACCCCACCGCCTGAACATCACCGATATTTAAGCAATAAGAACGGGCTGAATTATTGGTTTTAGCCCCAACAATATAAGTTCCTAGTACGTCTAACTCGCCAGTAATTTTCAGGGAGCGAGCCAGAATAGCTTTATGTAGATCTAAGTTTTGGATTGCCCCAATTAGAGTAGTAATCTGGTTTTGGTAGCGTTCGCGATCGCCAAAATCAACAACTAGGGATTTTGGCACATAATTGGCAATTTCACTCTCTATACATAATAAACTACAAACTTGCTCCACTGACCGATTAGTTTTCACATAAACTCCCTTGTCAGTAAAGCGCAGTTCAATCTCTGGAATGAAAAAACATAAAAGGTCTTGCTGGATTGCTTTAGAATATGAGGAATAAAAACCAGCGATATCAAATGCCACATACCCGTAAGCTGTCCACCCTTCAATCGGCAAAGCGTTGAGTAATTCTGCCACTTGTTGAAAAGGATCAGTAACGGGTACTGAGGAAGACATTCCCATCCCTTTTAATGAGACACAATCCTGGCTGACTGACACCTTAACTAACTCATTGCCTGCAATCCGAACCTCATTTTTACCTTCGTACATTACATAAGTCTCAAAAATACCAGCTTGTCAGAGATTCTGTAAGACAACAACAGCATCTTTCTTACCCGGTATAAAAGTTTCATAATAAGTGATGGCTGGTCTTAACTCGTTTAGCATCTATCAGCTCCTTGATTTTTGGTCATTGGTCATTGGGAAAATACTCACTTATCAATGGATAATTAATAATTGATAATTGATAATTAACTAATTGGGTCTAAGACCTCTTCGTTTACGAAGAAATTAAAAAATATTTTCCTTAATTTCAATCCTCTTCTTTTAAGTATAGGTCATTATACATTGTTCATTATCCATTGTCAATTTGTGAATTATTTCATCCAATCATCGCCTCATTCAATAAGCATCGGTCGGTAGCTATGGTTTCATCGAACCCAGCATTGACATATCCGGTCCGTTAACCCCAGATAGAAGCCTACTTTACCGACTCAATACCGTTAGTTAACCCTCTACCGTCGGTCGGATGGCTTTCGAGACTTTGACCAAGAGTTTGAACGATTCTTCATTGCTCCCGTCGTAACCTGGTTGATTAGCGATCGCACCGAACTCACGGTTGAATTGGAATACTTAGATAATATACAACCCTACGACCGAGGCTTAGTTGCCATTGGTGACGAGGTAGCTGATATTCCCTTCGACCGCATTTTCCATGAACCCGATGATTTTGTTGAAACTGAAGAGTTTAAGACCGGATATCGGTTAGAACATGGTTTAAATAATAACTGGACGCTGCGGAACATCTTTTGGTATTCCAATACTGATCTGTTTCTCCGAACCGCTGAACTGGGCAGTGTGAATGAAGAACGGGGTGTGGTATCCCGCAGCACACGCGAGTTTGATATCTATGAAGAAGCCTACGATATCCAAACCAACTTAGTGGGTGAATTTGCCACCGGATCAGTTGAACATGAACTCTTGGTTGGGTTTGATTTCCGCCGCAGCTTTCAGGATCTCGATCTCCAACAAGCATTTGCTCCTCCCCTAGCCCCACCCCCCATTCGTATTTTCGACCCAGTTTACGGATTTTCTTTACCGGATAGCGAAGATATCCCCCAACTGTTCGATGGTCGAAGTCAGCTACAACAGTGGGGTTTTTACCTACAAGATCTGATTTCCCTGACAGACAATTTCAAAGTCCTACTGAGTGGACGCTATGACATCGCTGACCAAAAAGCAACGATCCGACAGACTGATTTTTTCGATGGTTCATCCCCCACTCAAAGTGATGACGCCTTCAGTCCCCGTGTGGGCATTGTATATCAACCCATAGAACAGCTTTCTCTCTACGCCAACTTCAGTCGCTCATTCCAACGCTTGCGAAAAGTGCAACATCAAGAAAGGGGCTAAAGATATCGATGTATTTCTAGCCAAGAAGCCTGATGTTTTAAAAAGAGTTCTCGCTCAAGCTAAAAGACCTTTAAAAGATGCTGCTGCTGTTAATTCGACCCGTTGG